>NZ_JBALNY010000006.1:0-23188 GCF_036962145.1 Bacillus sp. JJ1764
GTCTGGTAGTTCAGTTGGTTAGAATGCCTGCCTGTCACGCAGGAGGTCGCGGGTTCGAGTCCCGTCCAGACCGCCATTTATTGGCTCAGTAGCTCAGTCGGTAGAGCAAAGGACTGAAAATCCTTGTGTCGGCGGTTCGATTCCGTCCTGAGCCACCATTTACAATTAAACTTATGGCGATTGTGGCGAAGTGGTTAACGCATCGGATTGTGGTTCCGACATTCGTGGGTTCGATTCCCATCAGTCGCCCCATTATTATGCGGGTGTAGTTTAGTGGTAAAACCACAGCCTTCCAAGCTGTTGTTGTGAGTTCGATTCTCATCACCCGCTCCATTATGGGCCTATAGCTCAGCTGGTTAGAGCGCACGCCTGATAAGCGTGAGGTCGATGGTTCGAGTCCATTTAGGCCCACCATATTTTATTCCGCAGTAGCTCAGTGGTAGAGCTATCGGCTGTTAACCGATCGGTCGTAGGTTCGAGTCCTACCTGCGGAGTTATATAGAGAAGTACCCAAGTGGCTCAAGGGGCTCCCCTGCTAAGGGAGTAGATCGGGTAACCGGTGCGAGGGTTCGAATCCCTTCTTCTCTGCCATTTGGCCCCTTGGTCAAGCGGTTAAGACACCGCCCTTTCACGGCGGTAACACGGGTTCGAATCCCGTAGGGGTCATACAAAAAGGCTGATGACAAATTGTCATCAGTTTTTTTGTCGTCTTAGAAAATGAAAATTTCTGAAGGTTGAATCACGTGGATAGATTGACATAAAGGGACAGGGCTTACAGAACAGGACCTCAAGGCTTGGTAAGCAACCAATGCCGAGAGAAGTCTGATAGAGGGTGTCTCAAGGCCAAGTAGCAACCAAAAAAGCTGAGAGAAGTCTGATAGAGGGCGTCTCAAGGCCAAGTAGCAACCAAAAAAGCTGAGAGAATTCAGATAGAAGGTGTCTCAAGGCCAGATAGCAGCCAAAAAGTCGAGAGATGTCCGATAGAACTAATCAAACTAAAGGAAAAAGTTGCAACGAAAAAGTATGCTAACCAGTAGGGTTTTTACAATATGACCCCCATGCTCACTTGGAATTACAGGTTAATATATCTAAGTCGAAATTTGAAGTCTTGGTAGATTATATTCAGGATTATTGAATTATTTTTTTGCACCTCTGCTCAATCGGTTCTGTAGCTGGTGCTGAAATATAAGGTTTACACTTTCAAATCGAACAGTAACTGTACCAATAAACTTGTACAAACATGTACACCCCTTCTTTCATCACTCCCCTCCTCTGAATCGAGTTCATTGGAAAGATACAGTAAGAGTTCGTTTGCCTGTTTACAAGGAAACATTTTCTAACCTTCCCATACACATTTTACAAACAAAAAATATTATTGAATTAATAACTTAATGTTATATTAACATAGCTAAATTCAGTGAAGTATTCCTCAAAGAAATAATGAAATCGCTTTCAAATCAACAAAATCTCCTTCAAAATGTTATTTACTTTAAAAAATATAAAATAACTTCTTGAAGGGCTTTTTAAAAAAAATTTTAAAAAAACTAACTCTATTTTCGTCGAAGTCTGTTTGATTTTTTGTCGTATTCCGGGGGTTTATGTCGTAAAACGTCTTAAAATCAAATCATCCCCCGCTTGTTGTCAGAAAAGATAAAAAAGTTTTACAAGGAATATTTGTCATTTGCACTTATAATTGGTTTTTGAAATACATATTTTCAATGAGGATGAGGAGAGCCATGACAGTGAATACTTTATTTCCGACTGATTTTCAGTTGCATTTGTTTCACGAGGGAAGCTTATTTCAAAGTCATCAGCTTTTTGGCGCTCATATCTTTAAGAATTCCAATGAGTACGAAGCTTATACTCGCTTTTGTGTTTGGGCTCCTAATGCTGATCAAGTGCGGCTGGTGGGAGATTTTAATAGCTGGAATGGTAAAGGATATGAATTAAAAAAGGTAAATGATGAAGGTGTTTGGATTATTGTTGTTGATCGGGATATGGAAGGCTGTGTTTATAAATATGAAATCATTACACTCTCCGGGGAAAAACTCCTAAAGGCCGACCCATTTGCGTTCTATTCTGAGTTAAGGCCGCATACAGCATCGGTTGTTTACTCATTAGAGCACTATGAATGGAAGGACCAGGAATGGATAGATCGTAGGTTATATCGGAATGTCTTTACCGACCCTGCGGTTATTTATGAGGTGCATGCGGGGTCCTGGCGTAAGAAGGAAAATGGTGACTTTCTTTCATATTATGAACTGGCTTCAGAGCTTATACCATATGTGCTGGATCATGGATTTACCCATATTGAGCTGATGCCGCTTGTGGAACATCCGTTAGATGCCTCATGGGGCTATCAGGGTACAGGGTATTTTGCAACCACGTCAAGATATGGATCCCCTGATGAATTTCGCTATTTCGTAGACCAATGTCATCAAAATGGCATAGGGGTCATTCTCGACTGGGTGCCGGGACATTTTTGTAAGGATGCGCATGGCCTTTATCGGTTTGATGGAACTGATTTATTCTCCTATAGTAATCGGACCGACCGAGAGAATTTTGTGTGGGGAACAGCTAATTTTGATTTAGGAAAGGGTGAAGTACAAAGTTTCCTTATCTCCAATGCCCTTTACTGGATGGAATATTTCCATATTGACGGTTTTCGAATGGATGCTGTAGCGAATATTATTTATTGGCCCAATTCCATGGATCACAAGAGTAAAAACCCACTTGGAATTGAATTTTTGAAAAAACTGAATAGGGTTATACACGATTACAATCCACATTTCTTAATGATTGGTGAGGATTCAACTGATTACCCCAATGTTACGGCCCCGGTGGAATCCGGCGGGCTTGGTTTTGATTACAAATGGAATATGGGCTGGATGAACGACATTCTTGAATATATGGAAACTCCTCCTTTTTCTCGATCACATGTCCACTCAAAGGTAACTTTTTCACTTTTATATGCTTTTTCAGAAAATTTTATGCTCCCATTTTCACATGATGAAGTGGTCCATGGGAAAAAATCACTACTTAATAAAATGCCGGGTGATTACTGGGAAAAATTTGCCCAGCTCAGGTTGTTGCTAGGCTATATGTTTGCCCACCCTGGAAAAAAATTATTATTTATGGGCTTTGAATTCGGACAGTTCGCGGAATGGAAGGATAAGGAACAACTGGATTGGAACCTGTTAGATTATGACATGCACAAAAAGATAAATGAGTATGTGAAATTCTTAACCAAGTTTTATAAACGTTCTAAAGCTCTATATGAATTAGATCATTTGCAGGATGGTTTTGAATGGATTGATGTTGATAATCATGAGCAGTCTATTTTTTCGTTTATTCGAAAAGGGAAAAAACTAGAGGATATTCTAATCGTTATTTGTAATTTCACAGGGGTTAGCTATCCGGAATATAAGATTGGCGTTCCACATCAAGGAGAGTATCGGGAAATTTTTAATAGCGATGCGGAAGAGTTCGGTGGATCTGGTTCTATTCATAAAAAAGTGTTGAAAACAGTGGATGAGCCCTTTCATGGCAGGCCCTTTTCGCTTCAGTTGGCTATTGCACCATTTGGTTTCCAAATACTTAGACCAGTCAAAAAACGAAAGGAGAGAAAAGGGAATGGAAAAGAAAAAGTGCGTGGCCATGCTTCTAGCGGGGGGGAAGGGGAGCAGACTGAATGATTTGACAAAAGACCTGGCTAAACCCGCGGTACCATTTGGCGGGAAGTATAGAATCATAGATTTTACATTGAGTAATTGTGCCAATTCGGGCATTGATACTGTGGGGGTTTTAACTCAATATCAGCCATTATTATTGAATTCTTATATCGGCATTGGAAGTGCCTGGGATCTGGATCGAAAAGATGGCGGAGTAACGGTCCTGCCTCCTTACGCAGAATCGTCAGAGGTAAAGTGGTATACAGGAACGGCAAGCGCTGTATTTCAAAATCTGAACTATTTGAAGCAATATCAGCCTGAATATGTATTAATTCTTTCGGGTGATCATATTTACAAGATGAATTATGAAAGTATGCTGGAATATCATATCGAAAAAGGAGCGGATGCAACCATCTCCTTAATCGAGGTTCCATGGGCAGAAGCAAGCAGGTTTGGCATCATGAATACCGATGAAGAAATGAGAATTGTAGAATTCGAGGAAAAGCCTATTCAGCCTAAAAATAACCTGGCCTCAATGGGGATTTATATTTTTAGCTGGAATATACTGAAGGAATATTTGGAAGTGGATGCAAAAAATCCGGATTCAAGCCATGATTTTGGCAAGGATATCATCCCTTTCTTGCTGGAAGATCAGCGCAAATTGTTTGCTTATCCGTTTAAAGGATATTGGAAAGATGTTGGAACGGTAAAAAGTCTGTGGGAAGCCAATATGGACTTATTAAGGGAAGATTGTGAACTGGATTTATTTGACCACAGCTGGAAAATTTACTCGGTTAATCCAAATCGTCCGCCACAATATATTTCATCAGATGCGATTGTCAAGGAATCACTGATTAATGAGGGTTGTACGATAGAAGGGGATATCTATCATTCCGTCCTTTTTCAAGGGGTTGAAGTGGAAAAAGGAACGAAGATAATCGAGTCTGTAATTATGCCGGACGCTGTGGTGGGAAAAAATTGTTTTATTGAAAAGGCCATCGTTCCATGTGATGTAGAAATTCCAGATGGTACAGTCATCCGCTCCTTCGATGATGAAATTATTTTGGTAACTAAGGAAATGATTGAAAGACTTTATCCTGCGTATTGAAAGATGTACTCGAATATCGATTAGGGTATTTCTATAAGAAGCATTAGAGAAACTGGAGGGGACGTTGTTTGAAAAGAGAGCTTTTGGGTATTATTGATGCTACCAGCTATCATGAGGATTTGGAGGATCTTCTGACACATCGGTCACTGGCTGCCCTGCCTTTTGGAGGCAGATACCGAGTTATTGATTTCGTTTTATCTAATATGGTGAACTCGGGAATTCGCAGTGTGGCTATTTTTCCAAAAATGCAATATCGTTCCCTAATGGACCACCTTGGTTCAGGAAAGAATTGGGACTTGAATCGAAAAAGAGATGGACTCTTCTTTTTCCCTTCTCCGGTTGTAGAAAGTTTTGGGGGACGAATTGGTTCGTTTGAGCTGTTTGCAGCGAACTTGGATTATTTTTATCGGAGCACTCAGGAATATGCCCTCATCTCAAATTGTTATACTGTTTTTAACACTACCTATAAGCCGATTCTTGATTGGCATATACAATCAGGCTGTGACATTACGAAAATCCATCACCAGGATGGAAAATCATTAGAAATGTACTTAATCAAAACCTCGTTATTAATAAAATTGATTGAAACAAGACATGAAACAGGCTATACCTGTATGCAAGATGTAACTAGTGATATTAACAATGATTACGCAATCTGTTCCTATGAATATGACGGTTATGCCGTGATGATAGATTCGATTGAAAAATATTTTTCTACCAGTATGAATTTGTTAAACATGAATGTTTGGAAGGAATTATTTGTAAAAAACCAGCCGATCCTAACAAAAGTGAAAGATGAGCCTCCAACAAAGTATATTCAGGGCTCCATCGTCAAGAATTCTATGATCGCTAATGGGTGTGTGATCGGGGGCGAGGTGGAAAACAGTATTGTTTCCCGGGGTGTAAAAATTGGCAAAGGCTCAATTATTAAGAACTGCATCATCATGCAGAAGTGCCAAATTGAAGAAAATTGCTATTTAGATTCAGTTATTTTGGATAAAGATGTGAAAGTCGAAGCAGGAACCCACCTAACCGGAACTGCCCATTCACCATTTGTTATTCGAAAAGGGACGAAGCAAGGAGCGTTGATGAATTCGTGAAAGTATTATTTGCTGTTTCGGAATGTGGCCCATTTGCAAAATCAGGAGGACTGGCAGATGTTGCCGGTTCTCTTCCAAAGGAGTTAAAAAGCCTGGGGACAGATGTCAGAGTCATTCTCCCTAAGTATGGAACGATTTCAGAAGAATTTAAAAATAACATGAAGAAAGTGAAAGAGTTTTTCGTGTCCGTGGGGTGGCGAAACCAATATTGTGGGATTGAGGAACTGACCCACTTAGGCATTACTTATTATTTTGTCGATAATGAGTACTATTTTAGACGGGAAGGCTTGTATGGTTATTTTGACGATGGTGAAAGATTTGCCTTTTTTAACAGGGCGGTTCTTGAGGCTTTGACTGAGTTGGACTTTATCCCAGATGTCCTTCATTGTCATGATTGGCATACGGCCATGATTCCTTATCTTCTGCGCAGGGAATACTATAGACGCAAGGAATACAGCCAGATCAAGACGGTATTTACGATTCATAATCTCCAGTTCCAGGGGATTTTTCCAAAAGAGGCATTAAAGGATTTATTGGGGCTTGATGAGGGAGCCTTCCACCCATCACATTTAGAGTTCTTTGGGAATATCAATTTTATGAAAGGGGCACTTGTGGCTGCTGATGAAATTACCACGGTAAGCCCCACGTACAAAAATGAAATCCAAACTCCTGAATATGGTGAAAAGCTGGATGGATTATTAAGACATCGTAATCAAGATCTTGCTGGGATCTTGAATGGAATAGATGAGGATTTTTATAATCCTGCTGATGATCCGATGATCTATCAAACATATACAGCCCGAAATCCAAATAAAAAGTCGGTTAATAAAAAAGAGATCCAAAAACTATTTGGTTTAAAACAGAGTGCCACAACTCCGTTAATGGTGATGATCTCTCGGTTGACGAGACAAAAAGGGCTTGATTTAATCAAGTGTGTTCTCCGTGAAATCTTACAGGAGGACATTCAAGTCATTATTTTAGGCACCGGTGATTTTGAGTACGAGGAATATTTACGTCAGGCCTCAAGAATTTACCCTGAAAAAATTAAAGTCAAAACAGGGTTTGATGAGGCCCTTGCCCATAAGTTATATGCTGCCGCTGATTTATTTTTGATGCCATCGCTGTTTGAACCGTGTGGACTAGGTCAGTTAATTGCCATGAAGTATGGTGCCATACCTATTGTAAGAGAGACTGGCGGCTTAAATGACACCGTAAAGTCTTTGAATGAATTCACAAAGGAGGGGAATGGATTTTCCTTCCATCATTTTAATGCACATGACATGCTTTATACCATCAAAAGAGCCTTAAGCTTTTATCATGATAAGAAAGTATGGAAAAGTATTGTAAAACAAGCAATGGAGATGGATTATAGCTGGGCCCAATCGGCTTTTCGATATAACCAGCTTTATGCAGAACTGGTTGCAAGGAGTGAAACCCATGTTTTCTAATAAAGAAAAGTTTAAGGAAGTATTTTTAAATAGGCTTGAGATGTTATGTGGAAAAAGCTTTGCCGAAAGTACTTCTAGGGACCATTACCAAACATTAGGATCTATGATCAGAGAATATGTCAGTAATGACTGGATTACGACAAATGAACGGTATATGGCCACGAAAGGGAAGCAGGTTTATTATCTTTCTATTGAATATTTATTGGGTAAGCTTTTGCGGCAAAATTTACTTAATCTTGGAATCGAAGAGATTATTCAAGATGGTCTCGAGGACCTTGGGATTGATTTGAGTGAACTGGAAGAACTTGAACCTGATGCAGGGTTAGGCAATGGCGGCTTAGGCAGACTGGCCGCCTGCTTTTTGGACTCACTAGCTTCGTTAAATCTCCCAGGCCATGGTCATGGCATCCGCTATAAACATGGGTTGTTTGAGCAAAAAATTGTTGATGGCTATCAGGTGGAGTTACCGGAGCAATGGTTGCGCAGCGGGAATGTATGGGAGGTTCGTAAGGCTGATTTAGCCGTCAGTATCCCGTTCTGGGGCAAAGTGGAGGCGAGGGAAGAAAACGGCAGACTGGTCTTTCATCACCTTCATGCTGAAACAGTGACGGCAGTCCCGTATGATATGCCGGTGGTCGGGTTTCATTCCGATACGGTGAATACCTTGAGGTTATGGAGCGCGGAACCGGCGCAATTTCCTATTTTTAAGGATATATTAAATTACAAGCGCCGAACTGAGGCAATCTCTGAATTTCTTTATCCAGATGATACGCATGACGAAGGGAAAATTTTGCGATTAAAACAGCAATATTTTTTGGTGTCTGCCAGTGTACAATCGATTCTGCGTTCGTATCGAAAGCAGCATGGCAGTCTTCTTCACCTGCATGAGCATATTTGCATTCATATTAATGATACACATCCCGTTTTGGTGATACCTGAACTCATGAGAATTTTAATAGATGATGAAGGCTTAGATTGGGATCAGGCTTGGCATATCACGAAAAACACAATTGCTTATACGAACCATACTACCTTGTCAGAAGCGCTGGAAAAATGGCCGGTTTATATTTTTCAGCCGTTGCTGCCAAGAATTTATATGATTGTCGAAGAAATTAATGAACGATTTTGCCATGATTTATGGGAGGAAACTCCAGGAGATTGGGATCGAATCGCAAGTCTTGCCATTATAGCTGATCACTTTGTTAAAATGGCTCATTTGGCGATTGTGGGGAGTTTTAGTGTCAATGGAGTGGCCAGGCTTCATACTGAAATTCTGAAAGAGAGAGAAATGAAGCCATTCTTCTTGTTATACCCTGAAAAATTCAATAATAAAACCAATGGAATTGCCCACCGCCGATGGCTGTTAAAAGCAAATCCAAAATTGTCAGAGCTGATCACTGATAAAATTGGACCTTCTTGGACAAGTAGGCCACATGAGCTGATCGACTTGTTGAAGTATGAAAATGATAACTCAGTATTGCAGCAGCTTAAAAATATTAAGCAGGAAAATAAACAGAAGCTTGCCGATTTTATATATCAGCAAATGGGCGTTCCAGTCGATACATCAGCCATTTTTGATATCCAAGTGAAACGGCTTCATGCATATAAAAGGCAGCTGCTTAATGTGTTACATATCATGTACCTTTATAACCAAATCAAAGATGATCCCAATTTTCAAATGGTGCCAAGGGTATTTATTTTTGGAGCAAAAGCTTCACCAGGGTATTATTATGCCAAGAAGATTATCAAGTTAATTAATGCTGTTGCAGATAAAGTTAATCATGACCCTAGAGTAGGAGATCGTCTAAAGGTGATCTTTCTGGAAAATTATCGTGTTTCATTGGCGGAAAAAATCTTTCCTGCCGCCGATATCAGTGAGCAAATTTCTACTTCAAGTAAAGAAGCTTCAGGTACAGGTAATATGAAATTCATGATAAATGGTGCATTAACGTTAGGGACTCTAGATGGGGCTAATGTGGAAATCCATGAGTTGGTCGGGGATGACAATATTTTTATCTTCGGCTTAACGGCGGAAGAAGTGCTGCACTATTACCGCAAAGGTGGTTACGATTCCATTGAATACTATCATCACGATCAGCGGATCCGTCAGGTAGTCGATCAAATGGTAAACGGCTTCTTTGATGGTGTCCATAATGAATTTGAACCAATATTTGACTCCCTGCTAGAGGAAAATGATCAATACTTTGTATTAAAGGATTTTGCCTCCTATGTTGATTCACACCGAAAAGTAGGAGAGGCTTTTACAGATGTTCAACGCTGGCAAAAAATGAGCCTCAATAATATTGCTCATGCCGGTTATTTTTCCAGTGACCGTACTATAAAAGAATATGCCAGGGATATTTGGGGAATTCAGCCGCTTTGGTAATAAAAAAAGCTTCTGCATACGTGGCAGAAGCTTTTTTAATCTATAGAAAATGTCCGACAAAAATTCCGATTGCAAGTAAAAATCCAAAGATCGTATTGGTTTGGGCCGTCGCCTTCATGGCAGGGGCCATTTGGATTGGGACAGTTCCTCTTTTAAAACCGCTGATGGCTTTCAGTGGTTTTGGAACACTTACTAGTACAATAGCCGTCCAAACCGGAACAATGTGACTAATGATTAAGCCAATTACCCATAAAAAGGAAAAAATGAACATACCCGCCAATAAATAAATGGCTTTTTGTTTCCCTAATAGAATCGCCAGAGTTTTCCGACCAAATTCTTTATCACCTTCAAGATCGCGAATATTATTGGAAAGTAAAATAGCGCCAACCAGTATAAAACTCGGAATAGAGACCAAAATACTAGTTTGATCAACCACTCCAGTTTGAATATAGAATGAAATTAAAATAATCATCATTCCCATAAAGAAACCTGCTAGAAGTTCTCCAAATGGGGTGTATGCGATTGGAATCGGTCCACCCGTATAAAAATATCCTACGGCCATACAGACCAAGCCAACAATAGCCAACCACCAACTGCTATTTGCACAAATATATACGCCAAGAAGTAAGGCAATTCCATAGAGACTTAAAGCAAGATTCATGACCGTTTTAGGCTTAATGCCATCCCGAACAATCGAGCCTCCTATTCCCACGGAATGTTCTGTATCGAGACCACGCTTGAAATCGTAGTATTCATTAAACATATTGGTCGCGGCTTGAATCAATAGACTTGCGAGTAACATGGCTAAAAATAACCCAACGCTAATCGATCCCTGTTTAAGGGCAAGTGCTGTACCGAGCAGTACCGGTACAAATGCTGCAGTTAATGTGTGAGGACGGGTCATTTGCCACCAAACTTGAAAACCACTGTTTGATTTTACTACTTGCTTTGATCCGTGCTGTGTATTTGGCTGCATTTCGTTCTCCTCCCTAATATTTTAAAAATTTTATATTTTTATGTTGAATTGTGAAGTTTTTTTGAATGTTACCCACACTTTAGTGTAGGCAAACAGGTCAGGAGTGTCAAATATATTTTATTATCAGAACTAGAAGATAATCCCTGCAGGTTAAGATGTTTCGTTTCCTGAGAAAATGTTAGGAACAGAAAAAGCCGATTCTTCAATTTTTGACATATAATAAGGTAAGAACATGTAAATGAAGTGACAAGGATTATTGACTAATTTACAATGGGAGTAGTATCTTTAAATAGGCTTTAAAATGAACGGATAGCAGTCATTCGGCTGTTTTGGAGGGATTTGTTTGGTTACCATTCAAGAAACAGATATAAAAGAAAAAGGTCTCTTGGCTGTTAATCGTGCGAAAGAAATGGGCCGCCCCATTTTATTTAGTGAGGTACATAAGGTTGAGACGATCAACCCTTTATCATTTTTTCATGCAGGTTTAAAAGAATATCAAGGGGAACGTTTTTTCTGGAAGGATCCGAAGGACGAGGTTGTTTTGGTTGGACTGGGAAAAGCAAAACAAATTCAATTGGACCAGGATACAGACTGCTTTTTTCATGTAGAACAAGACTGGCAGAATGTCTTGGATGATGGGATTGTTATCAATCCATTTGAAGAACCTGGAATTGGTCCTCTTTTGTTTGGTGGGTTTTCATTTGACCCCTGTAAGGCAAAAACAGCGCTTTGGTCCAAGTTTGCCGATGCGTTATTCTATCTTCCTAAATATTTATTAAGCGTTATCAATGGTCAAGCCTATTTAACAACTAATGTTATTTGCACGCAACAAGACGATTATTCTTTATTTTTACAAACACATAATGAACGGAATCATTTATTTGATCTTCTAGTGAAAAATGATAATTCGCTACCTGTGAACGTTATAGATACGAAAGAAATATCATCGGAACAATGGAAATCTACAGTAGATGAAATAGCGAAGGAATTAAGGGAAGAGGAAGGGCCATTAAAAAAGGTGGTCCTCGCTAGAGAACTGCGCTTGATGTTTAATGATAAAGTCAAAACAGAGCAGGTTTTAAACCATTTATATGAGCAACAGCCGGAAAGCTTTATTTTTGCATTGGAATCCGATGGTGATTGCTTCCTTGGGGCTTCCCCGGAAAGACTTGTTAAAAAACAGGGCAGTGAGATTTTCTCCACTTGTCTGGCCGGTTCTATTTCCCGCGGCAAAACGGAGGAAGAAGACCAACACTTAGGTGAAACCCTCCTACATGATCAAAAGAATTTAATTGAGCATCAATATGTGGTCGACATGATTAAAAAAGCATTGATCGAATCCTGCGATCAATTGATTATGCCTGAAAAACCACAGCTTATGAAAAATAGGGACATCCAGCATTTATATACACCGGTCCTTGGAAAATGCAGCAAGGATGCTTCTTTATTGATATTAGTTGAAAAATTGCATCCAACCCCTGCACTTGGAGGACTTCCGAAACGCGAGGCTGTTGAAAAGATAAGAGAGATTGAAGAGCTTGACCGCGGTTTTTATGCAGGACCACTAGGTTGGATGGATTATCAGGGAAATGGAGAATTTGCTGTATCGATCCGCTCTGGGCTGATTCAAGGTAATGAAGCTTCACTGTTTGCCGGATGCGGTGTTGTAGCTGATTCCGATTCTGCAAGTGAATATTTAGAGACGGGGTTAAAATTTAGACCGATGCTCCGTGCTCTTGGAGGAAATGAATCATGAGTCATCAAGAATCTTTAACCACCTATTTAGCGGCATTTGTAGCAGAACTATATCATTCTGGGGTAACGGATGTAGTTGTTAGTCCAGGTTCAAGGTCTACACCCATGGCATTGGTCATGGCCGAACATCCCGAATTAAAGCTACATATTCACGTGGATGAGCGCTCTGCTGCTTTTTTTGCATTAGGAATTGCCAAAGCAACCAACCGCCCTGTTGCCATTCTATGTACATCTGGCACAGCGGCAGCCAATTATTTCCCGGCCATTGTGGAAGCAAGGTATTCACGGGTACCTTTATTGGTATTAACTGCTGACCGTCCTCATGAATTAAGAGAAATTGGTGCACCACAAGCGATCGATCAAATCCATTTATATGGACAACATGTCAAGTGGTTCGCGGAAATGGCGCTGCCTGAAAACAGCAAGGGAATATTGCGCTATGCAAGGACTGTTTGTGCCCGAGCTGCGGCAATTGCTGCTCAGGCACCTGCAGGACCGGTTCATCTTAATTTTCCTTTCCGTGAGCCGTTGATTCCGAAGGTTGATGAGAATCTTTTTCAGTTGGCGGAGCGTCCGAAAGGCTTTGTAAAAGTACATAATGGCCATCTCACGTTAGAGGATGAATGGTTTCAAGAAATCGCTGAAAAATTAAAAAACAAGCCAAAAGGAATGATTGTCTGTGGCCATATTGCCGATGATCGTTTTACCGAAGCGGTAACAAAGCTTGCAAAAATCATAAAATACCCTATTCTTGCAGATCCATTGTCTCAGCTAAGAAGCGGGAAACATGAATTAACTGAGATAATCGATGGTTACGATACATTCCTTAGGAATGAAGATGTAAAAGGGTTATTAAAACCAGATGTCATCCTTCGTTTTGGTGCGATGCCGATTTCGAAAGCGCTCACTATTTTTATAAAAGAAAATCAGCATGCTGAACAATTTGTCGTTGATGGCGGAGGCGGATGGCGTGATCCAGCTTTGCTGTCAACAGAGATGATCTTTGCGGATGAAACGGTATTCTGTGAAAAGCTGATAAACTATACGCAATCAAGAAATGATTGCCAGTATTTACAAGACTGGAAAAAGGTGAATGAACTGACGAAAGAACAGATTGATTCATTTAGAGATGTTACTGAAATGAGTGAAGCAAAGCTGTTTTATCAGTTGGCTGATTTGTTGCCGGACGGGGCTACATTATTTGTAGGGAATAGCATGCCGATTCGTGACCTGGATAGCTTTTTCCTCAATAACCAAAAATCAATTACAATCATGGCTAATCGCGGTGCCAATGGAATTGACGGTACGATTTCTACGGCGATGGGAGCCGCGTTATATTCAAAGTCTGTGTATCTAGTTCTTGGGGATTTAACTTTTTTCCATGACTTAACTGGGATGCTTTTGGCGAAGCAGCATCAAATTGATATCCATATTATTTTAATTAATAATAACGGTGGCGGGATCTTTTCCTTCCTTCCGCAATCGGAGCATCCTAAACATTTCGAACTTCTTTTCGGTACTCCGCTCGACCTTGAGTTTAGACATGCGGTACAAATGTTTAACGGAAAATATATGAATATTACGGATTGGGATCAGTTCCAAAAAGAAATGAATAAATCAATAGATTTATCTGGCTTACATGTGTATGAAGTGAAAACAAATCGCTCCGAAAATCTGAAAGAACACCGCGAATTTTGGCAAAGTGTTTCCCAGGAAATAACGAATTTTGTCAAAGGTGAACATGAATGAAAATATGCTGTTACGAACTCCAATACCATTTGGAGGTTTGCGGTGAGGGCTATCCTTTGTTGGTATTGCATGGGTTTACCGGAGATTCGTCCACTTGGATGCCGTTTTGCAAAAATTGGGGTGGGCATTCTACACTTTTGATACCAGATCTTGTGGGACATGGACGAACTGAATCCCCAAAAGATCTGATCCGCTATCGAATAGAATCGGCAGCTCGTGATCTTAAAGATATGCTGGAACAGATGAAGATTCAACAAATTGATGTTCTGGGCTATTCCATGGGAGGAAGGCTGGCGCTTACCTTTGCGATTCTTTATCCAGGGATGGTTCGAAAATTAATACTTGAGAGTGCGTCGCCCGGGCTTCGGACGGAGGAAGAAAGGGAACAGCGTCGTATGAAAGATGGAGAACTTGCTGAATTTATTGCTCAACAAGGTATACCTGCTTTCGTGGATTATTGGGAGGTCATTCCTTTGTTTGAATCCATGAAGCACCTTCCCTTCAACGTGAAAGAAAAAATTAGAAATCAACGTTTAAGAAATTCACCGATTGGACTAGCCAACAGTTTACGTGGAATGGGAACCGGGTCTCAGCCCTCTTGGTGGGAGCAATTATCTGTTCTTTCTTGTGAGGTGTTACTAGTAACCGGTGAGAAAGATGAAAAGTTTGGCCGGATTGCAGAAAGCATGTTATCTTTGCTGAATAATGCCCATTGGAGTAGAGTTGAAGAGGTAGGCCATGCAATTCATGTGGAGAATAAAGAAAAGTTTGGTACAATAGTAAGTGACTTTTTGTCACCTAAACCAATCAATAAAAAATAAGGGGGTTTTTATTTTGGCGGTTGAATGGGTTCCAGGACGCAAGTATGAAGAAATTTTATATGAAACTTATAATGGAATAGCGAAAATTACCATTAACAGACCACATGTACATAATGCTTTTACACCCAAGACAGTTTCGGAATTAATTGATGCTTTTGCATATGCTAGAGATGATTCAAATGTTGGGGTAATTGTGTTAACTGGTGCTGGTGATCGGGCATTCTGTTCCGGAGGTGACCAATCTGTACGTGGACATGGCGGCTATGTGGGCGAAGATCAAATTCCTCGTTTAAATGTACTTGATCTTCAACGCTTAATTCGTGTGATTCCAAAACCGGTTGTAGCGATGGTAAAAGGGTATGCAATTGGCGGCGGCCATGTACTGCATGTCGTATGTGACCTAACAATTGCTGCTGATAATGCTATTTTCGGACAAACTGGTCCTAAAGTGGGCAGTTTTGATGCCGGATATGGTTCAGGCTACCTGGCTCGTATTATCGGCCATAAAAAAGCGCGTGAAATCTGGTATTTATGCCGTCAATACAACGCACAAGAGGCACTTGATATGGGCTTAGTCAACACCGTTGTTCCACTAGAACAAGTGGAAGAAGAAACGATTAAATGGTGTGAAGAAATGTTGGAAAAAAGTCCGACAGCCCTTCGCTTCTTAAAGGCTGCTATGAATGCAGATACTGACGGGTTAGCTGGTCTTCAACAGTTTGCAGGTGATGCTACGTTGCTTTACTATACAACAGATGAAGCAAAAGAAGGCCGTGATGCGTTTAAAGAAAAGCGTAAGCCAGATTTCGGTCAATTTCCTCGTTTTCCTTGATGATCAACTTGAACTAGCAGCTTGATGGTTTCCATCAGGCTGTTTTTTATCTAGCTGCGGATTATAAAGAGGTGGAAAAGATGCAATCGAATGTTATGCCAAATTTTTTAAAAAAGCGGGCTTTCTTAACACCAGACAGAATAGCTGTTTATTTTGAAAATCAGACACTTACCTTCAAAGAACTGTATAGATCCTCTGCAAAAACAGCTGGGCAATTACAAGGCCATGGAATTCAAAAGGATCAATTTGTGGGGATATTGTTGAAAAATCAGCTTGATACAGTCATTATTTTATTGGCTTTGCAATTATTGGGAGTAAGAGCAGTTATTTTAAATAACCGTTTAACACCCTCAGAATTAGCCTGGCAGCTAGAGGATTCAAAGGCGTCTTCCGTTATAGTGGATGATTCTTTTTCCGAGTTGCTTGCATTCTTCCAAGGACAGCAACCTTCTTTATCGGGAATGACGGTAAAACAGGTGTTCATCAGCAATCCAAAAGAGGCTGATATTCTCGAGGAAGTCAACCTTGCCGAAATCTGTACGATCATGTATACATCAGGAACAACGGGTTATCCCAAGGGTGTAATACAGACATATGGCAACCACTGGTGGAGTGCGGTTGGGTCCGCATTAAATTTGGGGTTATCGGAACATGATAGCTGGTTGTGCTCTGTACCGATATTCCATATAAGCGGCTATTCCATCTTAATGAAGAGTATCATTTATGGAATGCCAATGGTATTACATAAGAAATTTGATGCAAAAAAAGCTTTAGCAGATATTAAGGAAAAGCGGATCACCATTATGTCTGTAGTTGGCACAATGTTAACTGAAATGGTTGAACTATTAGGAAAAGAACAGCAGCTACCCGATTATTTCCGCTGTTTTTTACTAGGTGGGGGGCCAGCTCCACTGCCATTACTGCAAGCATGTGTTGAAAAGGGGGCTCCTGTTTTTCAAACTTACGGAATGACTGAAACCTCCTCGCAAATTGTTACATTATCACCTGAATACAGTATGGTTAAGCTCGGTTCGGCAGGAAAGCCGTTATTTCCATCAGAAATAAAGATTGAAGTGGAAAGGGGCAGAGTTGCTGCTCCTGGACAGGCTGGTGAAATTGTTGTGAGGGGTCCAAATGTAACGTCAGGCTATTTATTCCGTTCAGACGTAACAATGGAGAAAATCCGTGATGGTTGGCTGTATACCGGAGATATCGGCTATATGGATGACGAAGGATTTTTATATGTTCTCGACCGCCGTTCGGACTTGATTATTTCAGGCGGGGAAAACATTTATCCTGCAGAGGTTGAAGGGATCATATTGTCTCATCCGGGCGTGTCAGAAGCAGGGGTCATTGGGATTGAAGATGATAAATGGGGTCAAGTGCCCGTGGCAGTGGCGGTACGACGAGATGACCAATTGTCAGAAGAAGAGCTAAGGGAATTTTGCCAAGAACGGCTGGCTAAATATAAAGTACCAAAAGCTGTTTATTTTGTGGAAAAATTGCCAAGAAATGCTTCGAAAAAATTACTTCGTCGTGAGCTTCGCGAATGGCTGAATGAAGGAAGGATTCACCATGAACATAGCGAAAATTGAGCTCTCGGTAATTGAAATACCATTAAAATCACCGTTTGTAACCCATCTTGGTATTGTAAAAAATCGAGAAGGGATTATCGTGAAAATCACGGATCAGGATGGTCATGTCGGTCTTGGGGAAGGTGTAGCATTTTCAACTCCTTGGTATACAGAAGAAACGGTAAAAACAAGTATGCATATGTTAGAGGATGTATTGATTCCATTGTTGCTGGAAAATCCAGTTCAACATCCGGAACAAGTATCGTCTCTGTTTCAATCGGTTCGGCGTAACCAGATGGCGAAAGCGGGAGTGGAAATGGCTCTGTGGGATTTGTTTGCAAAACAGCAGCAGATGTCGCTGTCTAAGTTGCTGGGAGGAACACGAGAAAAAATAGCTTCGGGTGTTGTAGTGGCAACTGACTCCTTAACGAATGCACGAAGGCAAATTGACAACTATCTGGCTGAGGGATACCAGCGCATTAAGTTGAAGATCAGCCCGGGGCAGGATTATACTTTTTTAGCGGAAATCCGCAAGCATTATCCAGATTTGCCTATCATAGCTGATGCCAATTCTTCCTATAGTTTAGGTGATTTGAACAGGCTGAAGGCTCTTGATGAATTCCATTTGCTGATGATCGAACAGCCTCTGGCTCATGATGATCTCATCGACCATGCAATTTTGCAAAAAGAAATCAAGACGCCGATTTGTTTGGATGAGAGTATTGTGAGTTTTGAAGATGCACGAAAAGCGATTGAAATGGGGAGCTGCGGTGTAATTAATATTAAGGCGGGACGAGTGGGCGGTCTTTTAGAAGCAAAACGGATTCATGACTATTGCCTGGAAAGAGAGATCCCGGTTTGGTGCGGAGGCATGATTGAATTTGGCGTTTCCCGTGCCCATAATATTGCTTTGGCCTCACTTGCAGGTTTCACAATTCCTGGCGATATCTCTGCTTCCAGCCGGTTTTGGGAAGAAGATATCATTGCGCCGGAAGTAACGGTTGAAAATGGCTACATAGCAGTTCCAGATAAGCCCGGAATTGGCTACACTCTGAATGAAAAAAGACTGCAGCAATGCTTATTAGGGAAAAAGGAATTTAGGTTTTAGAGGGAAGTAGTGCAGGTTTATCATCCTCGAAAAATGAGTTTAATTTTAGGAAAAAGTCTTATTTCAATTTTAATGAAAAAAGAACCGGACAAAGTTCTGTCTGGTTCTTCACTTCTCCTTATAAATCACCCGGTTCAAACGTCTTACAGTCGGTTTCTTTATTTGTATCAGCTTGTTTTCCCGTATGGCTGACCACGTAAATACTTTCCGCACTGCATTTGTTTCCATTTGCCCAAAAAGTACAGTTATTTACTTCACATAAAACATCCTGTGCCATTTCCTCTCACCCCTTAGAAAATAGTGAATACAGTTATATCGTCTGTTAAAATGGACGACTAAATCCCAGTAATCAAAAGGGATGACAGGTGTTTTTATGGACTAACTGGCAAATTATTTATTTAAAGCCGTTTGAAGACTCTTTAGATTATTTTTCATTAAAGAAAAATACGTTTCTTTATTTTTAATATCTTTTTCAGTAAGAATAGCTAAATTATGAATCGGCAGTGCTCTTGCACCGATTTCCTTTTGAACAATTTTTCCGAGTTTAGACTGAACATTTTGTTCAAACAGCATATAGTGCAAACCTTCATGATCGGCTACGGAAATAATTTTTTCCAGTTCCTTTTGTGTAGGTTCATTGGTTGTAGACAACCCTGAAACACTAATTTGCTCAAGACCATAACGATTTTCCCAATACCCAAATGCAGCATGTGTGACAATGATCTTTTTATGTTTAGCTGAAGATATGGTTGTGGCAAATTGGTTATTCAACTCATCTAATTCCCCGGCAAGTTTTTGATAATTTTCTTCGAATAGTTTCTTTTGTTCAGGCATTTTTTTCACTAATTGATCGCGAATCACCCCGGCCATTTCCTTACAATAAACAGGGTCGAGCCATACATGTGGATTGACGTCGCCGTGATGGTCTTCATCAGAATCCTCATGGGCTTCCTCATGCGTATTTTTTGGAAGCTTAAGCTGGTCAGCTGTAGCGACCATTTTGACATTTTCATTTTTTAATGTATCCTTCGCTTTTTCAACAAATCCCTCTAATCCTAACCCAATATAGAAAAATAAGTCTGAATCTGCTAGACTCATCATATCCTTTTGAGTGGGTTCAAAGGTGTGTTCGTCTGCACCGGGAGGATAGATCGTTTTAACCTCTACATATTTACCACCGATTCGCTCGGTAAAATATTGCAATGGAAATACGGTAGTATAAACACTTAATTTATTTTTCTTTTTTTGCGATGTTTCGTTACCATTGGAACAGGCCGATAAAACAAGGCTTAGTGGTAACAAAAGTGAAAGAAAAAGAATCAGTTTTTTCATAACGATAACTCCTTTGTAATCCAAATCGTATCAATTACGATTTATTGAGGAAAAAAATATAATACGGAACAATTACGATTTACTTTTGTATCTTACAAGAAAAAAACAATGAATGCAAGCAAAAATAATTTGTATTCATTCCCTGATGTTTTGTATTCTTATAAGTGTACAGAGAAAGGGGTATCGATATGAGTGAAATTTTAAACGACATACTCGAATTTAATAAAAAGTTTGTTGGAGACCATGAATATGAGAAATATGAAACAACAAAATTTCCTAATAAAAAGATGGTCATTCTTACTTGTATGGATACAAGGCTACTTGAGCTGCTGCCGAAAGCCTTAAATTTGGGAAATGGTGATGCAAAGCTTATTAAGAATGCAGGGGCGATTGTTTCGCATCCATTTGGAAGTATTATGCGCAGCATTTTAATTGCCATTTATCAATTGCAGGCCAAAGAGGTTATGGTTATTGCCCACCATGATTGCGGTATGAGCGGACTGAAGCCTGAACCAGTTATTGCTAGCATGAAAGAGCGAGGAATTACAGACGAAAAGCTTAACACCTTAACTTATTCAGGTATTGACATACAACAATGGCTGCATGGTTTTGATTCTGTGACAGATAGTGTTAAAAGTAGTGTAGAAATGATCAAGAATCATCCATTAATGCCGGAGGGAGTCCCCGTTCATGGTCTGGTTATTGATCCAAAGACAGGAAAACTAGACCTTGTGGTAGACGGCACGCTTAATTAATGTTTTTTGTGATTGTTCCATTTTTCTGGGACAGGGTCGACCCCGCCCGGATGAAACGGATGGCATTTTAAAATTCTTTTTATGGCAAGATAACCGCCCTTAATAGCGCCAAACCGCTGCACTGCCTCTAATCCATAATGGGAACAGGTAGGATAAAATCGGCAGGATGGCGGCTTTAGTGGGGAAATAACTATTTGGTAAAAACGAATGAGGGAAATAAAGAATTTTTTTAACATAATCCATTCTCCTAATTGAATGATTACCATTAAGATACCATACAAACGAATATACGTCTAAAATGGTAAATATTTTAATGTAGATGAAAAAACTCGGAATTTATAGTATGATAGTGAGTAGATTGATTAAGGAGTGATTTTAATGCCTTCAGTTGAAAGCTTTGATTTAGATCATAATGCCGTAAAGGCTCCATATGTGCGCCATTGTGGTGTTCATAAAGTAGGGAGTGACGGTGTCATAAATAAATATGATATTCGTTTTTGTCAGCCAAATAAAGAAGCAATGAAACCAGATGCCATCCATACTCTTGAGCATTTGCTTGCCTTTAATATCCGTAAGCATGTTGAAAAGTATAATCATTTCGATATCATTGATATTTCACCAATGGGTTGCCAAACAGGTTACTATCTTGTGGTCAGCGGTGAGCCAACAGTGGAAGAAATCATTGACCTTCTTGAGGCGACAATGAAAGAAGCTGTTGAGATTACCGAAATTCCGGCAGCAAATGAGAGACAATGCGGCCAAGCGAAGCTCCATGATCTTGATGGTGCAAAGCGTTTAATGAACTATTGGATGAAGCATACTAAAGAAGAATTAAAGCAGGTATTTGCTTAATAATAAAACTCGCCAAATGTAATTACGGCGAGTTTTTTTCTTGCTCTTCCTTTTCAAGATGAGGATTATTTTCGATCGGGTCAACTGTATGCTTATAGGAATAGGCCCTTGAGGTAGTAATCACTGCTAGTAAAAGAACGACAATAACAATTATAACGGCTACTACTAATACGGTAATCAAGAATTTCTCCCCCTTTTTTTTATTTTAACATTTTCCGATTCTGTTGGCATAAAAAAAGGAAACTGAACACTCAGCTCCCTTTCCCTATTATGTAAGCTTCAATGTATGTTTCTTGGATAATAAGTATGGGTGCGCTGCTGGCCATATTGCTCCTGGGCAAATTTCCCCTTCAATGTCTCAATCAAATAAAGTCCCATTAAATCGTATAATTCTTGTTTATCCATGTCATGAATGAGTGCTAACAAATCCTCATGTGACATTTCTTCTAGGAAGGCAAACGCCAGCATATCAATATCTTCCTCATCACCGGTTAACTTGTTCCGATACATTTCATATAATTCATCCACTAATTTCACGAAAAACACCTCCCCTTTACGTTAATTTTTTCCTTTTTTTAAGATTCCATTCTTCATTATTGAATTCTGAAAAATCTGTCATTTTTGAGTTTGTTATTTTATTATACAATATCTCATAATAAAAAATGAATCGAAATTTGCCATCGAATAAATTTTTTCTTTTTGTGGATTAATAAAGGTAAAAGGGGATGACACAAATGGATGAGCAGAAAAAAACATATTACATAGATGTTGGAACAGGTGAAATCTCGAGAAGCGCCACGGCTTCCAGTTGGGGCTATAAAATTAAGGCAACAGATGAAGAGATCACACAGCTTCGTGAAATGTTTGATCAAAACTATTCAACAGAGTGGAAAAACTTTTTTAGAGCCCATGTTCCGTATGTTCAGTACCATTATGATCGGGAAAACGATCAATATGATAGCACTATTCAAAAAATTTATGGAATGCTTCACCAGTTAGGTGATCAGGAAGCAAGGAATCATATTGAAAGTATGAATATCTTACCTAAGTAAAAAAAGTTGGAAGATCCAATCTTTGTGGGTTTTCCTTTTTTGCGTTTATAATAAAGGAAAAAAGTATGGGCGGGGAGTGGCATGAAACAATTTTTTGACGACAGAGGAAATTTGGTAGAATTATCTTTCGAGGCCCATTCATTCCCTGAGGAACCTAAGCATGTTCTTGTAATTAGTCAATGGGACGAAGATTGGGTATTGACCAACCATAAAGAAAGAGGTCTGGAATTTCCTGGGGGAAAAAGAGAACAGGGTGAGTCTTTGGAAGAAGCGGCTCGACGAGAGGCGTTTGAGGAGACAGGTTCAGTTTTTGACACACTAACCTATATCGCAGATTATCGAGTAATGGACGAAAACGGTTCTTTTGTTAAGGCTGTTTTTTGGGGAAAGGTAACGGAATTAAAGAAAACTGACGGTTACTATGAAACCAATGGGCCCGTTATCATCAAAGGGGATTTGCTCCAACTTCGATTTGGAGCCGAATATAGTTTTATAATGAAGGATCAAGTCGTGGAAGAATGTATCAAGTATATCCAACTTTTAATAAATTGTTAAAATATTTATAGGTCCAAAACCGGTCTTTTATTGAAAAGTCCGGTTTTTTTATTGGCTGTGTTAAAGGACCCTGTTGATTTTATACCCTGTTGATTGGAGCGGAAGGCACGAAGA
>NZ_JBALNY010000006.1:23278-28394 GCF_036962145.1 Bacillus sp. JJ1764
CAGACCAGTTAATAGAGCCTTTTTATTAACAAAAATCAAAGTAAGGTTCACAAAATAGAAACAAATCGTTGCATTTTCTAATTGACAATGATTATCAGTATAAATACAATAAAGAATGTACTAAGGGAAATGAAAATCATTTTCAATTAAGTGAACGCCAAAATGGGGGATCTACGTGAGGAAAAATTTTATACTTACTGTCTCAATCATCGTTTTCATTTTTGGATTTGGGTTAAATATTCCTTCCGTAACAGCTTCTGGAAATTCTCGTGAAGATATAAAGAAGGCAGAGGTTTCAATTGATCAAGCTATTGATTTTGCCTCTCATGGAAATCTTCCTGAAGCGGAAAAGGCATATAACCAATTCAATAAAACATGGAGACAGATTGAAGAAGGAATTAAAGCACATTCAGCAACTGCTTATCGTGATATTGAATCCAATATGGGAAAAGTAGTTTATGCTTTTACCCTTAAAAAGCAGGATCAAGTCGTAGGATCCTTACAAGACTTAAAGGCTGTAAATGAGAAATTTGCAAGTGGAGGTTATCCCAAAGAGGCTGGTTTTAAGCAAGAGGACCTCTCTTTAGATGATTTTATCCTCATCCTTCAAGCAACAAAAAAAGAAATTGGTGAAAAGAATCAAACAGAAGCATTGGAACAGATTAAGAAGGCTAGTAATAGTTGGCTAAGTGTTGAAGGTGCTGTCGTTGCCCAATCAGCATCTGTTTATAGTGATTCTGAGAGGGATTTGGTAAGTATTCAAGCCATGTTGGCGGCAAATCCGCCAAATTATGCACAGGCCAC
Organism: Bacillus sp. JJ1764; assembly: GCF_036962145.1. Taxonomy (NCBI): domain Bacteria; kingdom Bacillati; phylum Bacillota; class Bacilli; order Caryophanales; family Bacillaceae; genus Bacillus; species Bacillus sp. JJ1764. The sequence goes on from NZ_JBALNY010000006.1 coordinate 24,083, forward strand.
AAAAACAATAGATAACATGATTCATTATTTAACCCCTTTAGCTGGTAAATCTCAATATACCTATTGGGATGCTGCCATGATCCTAATACGAGAGGGATTGGAAGCCCTTCTGGTCGTCATTGCATTAATGTCATTTGTAAAAAAATCAGCAGATTCAAAAGGAAAAGGCTGGATATGGACAGGTGTGTTAGCAGGCCTCGGAGTGAGTGTCATTCTTGCCATCATCGTTAAGTTTGTCATTTCCTCCGGTGCCTTTGGAAATAATAATTTGCTTATTGGCGGCTGGACAGGAGTTTTCGCAGCGGTGATGTTATTGTATATGAGCTACTGGCTTCATAGCCAATCCAATATCGCCGACTGGAATCGATATATCCGTGAAAAAAGTCAAAAAGCATTAACCACCGGCAAACTTGTTTCATTAGGTGTTTTAGCCTTTCTAGCGGTATTTCGTGAGGGAACAGAAACTGTTCTGTTTTATATCGGAATGGCTAGTCAAATCAAATTTCAGTCCTTATTGCTAGGGTTTGTTATTGGTGCAGCCATTTTGGGTGTCCTAGCCTATTTGATGATATTTGTTGGATTAAAATTGCCGCTCCGGCCATTCTTTATGGTTTCTAGTGTCATCGTTTTTTACCTTTGTATTAAATTTACCGGAATGGGCATCCACAGCCTGCAATTGGCTGGCTTGATTCAAACGACGAATGCACCGATCCCAAGTATCGAATTTTTCGCTCTTTACTCTTCTTGGGAAAGCGCCATTCCACAATTTGTACTGGTTGTGGCAGCCATTTTCATTATTTTGTTCAGGAAACTAAAAGTCAAAAGGCTTGTAACAGCTAATAATAACTAAAAAAGAAAGTAGGAAAAATAAATGAAAAAATTAACTTCGATCATCATGACAATTGGACTTGGCGGTTCCTTGCTTTTAGCAGGATGCAGTTCATCGGATAGTAAGGTTTCAGAGGGTGTAAATAAAATGTTGGATACAACAGAACAGTTATCCAAAGCAATTGACAACGGGGACCAGGCAAAAGTAAAAGAAGTCGGTCCTAAACTTGAAGATCAATGGTCCTCTTTTGAAGATGATGTAAAGAAGGATGATAAAGATCTTTACGAAAAAATTGAAAAATATCTTGATCCAACCATTGCAGGCTCAGAGGCAGATACACTGGATAAAAAAGCATTAGGCACGTTGAATGATCAATTGACTGATGCCCTAAAGGAATTAGCAGACAAAACTAAATAATATCCGTTCAAAGGGGTTAATCTCATTTTGTTTGAGATTAACCCCTTTTTGAATTTTCTAGATTAGAAGAGACCGGCTTCTCTTGCTGCATCGCTTTAAGCAATCCACTATTCTTTAATCAGTTTTTTCTCTAGTAGATCAACCAGCTGGTACATAATCGTGGCAATCACCGCAATCACCAAAAGTGACAAAAAGACAAGTGTAAAATTAAAGACTTGGAAGCCATAAATAATCATGTATCCAAGGCCCTTCGAGGAAACAAGGAATTCTCCAACAATGACACCAACCCAAGACAACCCCACATTTACCTTAAGTGTAGAAATGATAGTAGGAAAGCTTGCCGGTAGGATCGCTTCTCTGAAGCATTGGAATCGAGTGGCCCCAAATGTTTGCAGGACTTTTAAATAGTTAGAATCTACTTCTTTAAAAGATGTGTAGACAACAATGGCCGTGATGATGACCGAAATAATAACGCCATTGGCAATAATCGACGTGTATCCCGGACTTAGAGCGACAATAATGACAGGTCCTAAAGCCACTTTTGGCATTGCATTAAAGATTACTAAGTAAGGATCAAGTATTTTTGAAATAAATGGTGACCACCACAGAACCGTGGCTATCATAACACCCAGAACGGTCCCAATAATAAATCCAACTAACGTTTCCCAAACAGTGACACCTACATGCAAGAGCAAGGTGCCGTCGTGAATTTTTTCAACCAATAGGTTGAATATTTTTGAAGGGGAACTGAAGATCAGCGGATCGATCCATTGCTTTTGACTGAGAAACTCCCAGCTTGAAAAAAAGACCACAAAGATTACAGCCTGATAAAACAGTACCCATCTTTTTTCAACTTTCAAGGAATGAAGATATTTCTTATGGAGGATATCGATATTATTCTGTTTTAGATTCAAGGAGTTCCAACTCCTTCCAAATGGTTTGAAAAATACCTGAGTAAGTTTCATGCCTTCGAGCTTCGAATGGGGACAATTTTCGTAATTCTTCGGGCATCTCAAAAACTTTATGGATTCTTCCTGGTCTTGATGAAAATAGAAAAATTCGGTCACTCATGGCAATGGCTTCGCCAATATCATGGGTTACAAGGATGGCTGTTTTGCTAAATTGCTTTAATGTATCTGAAACTAAATCCTCAAGTTTTAATTTGGTTTGGTAATCAAGAGCGGAAAAAGGTTCATCTAGCATCAGAAGCTTCGGCTCTGTAGCCAGTGTTCTAACAAGGGCTACTCTTTGACGCATACCACCTGATAATTGCTTGGGAAGCTGCTTTTCAACACCACCTAAGCCAATTTGAGAAAGCAGGCTGAGAGCATACGATTTGGATGCATCAGTTAACTGTTTTGATAATTTCAAACCCAACAGAATATTTTCTTCAATTGTTTTCCACGGAAACAAATAATCCTGCTGAAGCATATAGCCGATTTCATTTTTTGAGGTGGAGATCGGTTCATTTTCTAATAAAACCTTTCCCTGTGTTGGTTTAAGCAGGCTGGAAATAATCGTGAGTAGGGTTGTCTTTCCACAGCCACTTGGGCCAAGAAGGGAGACAAATTCTCCCTCCTCAACCGTAAATGAAATATTGGAGAGGGCCGTGGTGGCGGAATCTCTGGTGAAATACGTATGATGAATATCTCGAACTTGCAAGAAGCTCATTAGAACGGCCACCCTTTCCGGTTAGTTATTCATGACTTTTTTTGCATAACTAGTATTAACTAGCGTTTTATACTTTACTTCTTTCGGAAGCTCCCCAGCTTCTTTCATGATATTTTGCAAATTGTTCCATTCCTCTTCATCAAGGATTGGATCAGTAGCGAAAGAACCTTGGCTCTTATAGCGCTCAATCACGGTGTTCATAATTTCGGGATCTGTATCAGGGAAGAAAGGGGCAACAGCTTTTGCAATTTCCTCTGTGCTGTGTGTATTCACCCATTGCTGTGCCTTATAAATGGCGCGTGTGAATTTCTCGATTGTCTCTTTGTTTTTTTTCATATAGCTATCTTTGGCCATGAATGTGGTATAAGGAACATGCCCGGACTCTTTTCCAAAAGAAGCTACGATGTAGCCTTTCCCTTCTTTTTCAAAAATACTGGCGGTTGGTTCGAACAGTTGAACGAATTCGCCGGTTCCTGAAGCAAAGGCATTCGCAATGTTAGCAAAATCAACATTTTGAATGAGATTGAGATCCTTTTGAGGATCAATTCCATGGTTCTTCAGCACAAATTCACCGACCATTTGCGGCATGCCGCCTTTCCGTTGCCCGAGGAAAGTGGTCCCTTTCAATAAATCCCATGAAAAATTGTCAATTTTCTTTCTGGATACGAGGAAAGTACCGTCTGTTTGAGTGAGCTGCGCAAAATTGATCACCGGGTCACTAGAGCCCTGGGCATAGACATAGATGGACGTTTCCGAACCAACGAGGGCGATATCGGCACCTCCCGATATAAGGGTAGTCATCGTTTTGTCACCGCCCGGAGTAGTCGTCAAGGTCACATCTAATCCTTCTTCCTTAAAGAAACTTTTGGAAATGGCAACATATTGTGGTGCATAGAAAATGGATCTGGTTACTTCGGCAATCCGAACTTTTTCAACCTTCTTGGTGCCAGATTTTGTATTGGAATCATTATTACATGCCACTAGGGAAAACATTAGTAAAGAGATGACTAGAAAAGAAAAACTTATCTTTGACCATTTTTTCATAAATACCTGAACCTCCTTATCTGGGCTATTGCCTAAGATATCGTATGAAACTGGAATGAATGTGTGAATACCCATTCGTCTATTTTGTATAAATAGGGCCAATTTTTTAGACTATCCGCAATATACATTTTATAATTTAGATAACATGTGCTAGTTTCAGAAAATATTTTTGGCAAGAGATAAGATTATTGAAACATCCCTTGATTTTTCAAGGGTTATTTATTTTTTTGTGTGGTTGATTATTACATGAACCTCGGGAAATTATAAGGAATGAATTGCTGTAAAAATGAAGGGGTAATTGGAATTTGGTCCAAGGGGCTTATAGGCGACGGAAAGAGTGAAAGAAGCGAG
>NZ_JBALNY010000006.1:28559-58794 GCF_036962145.1 Bacillus sp. JJ1764
AAGGGAAAGGTCGCCAATAGGGCTTATTGAAGACTGAAGATAATAAGAATCAAGGAAACCAGTCGCCAACAGACCTTCTTGAAGACTTAAATAGAAAAATTAATAGATCGATCGTAGTCAAGATGCTTCATAAAGCCCGCTGAGGCAAAAAAAGAGGAGCCCTGGTCGTTCTGAATGTTTCATAAAGCCCGCCCAGGCAATAAAAACTTAGCCTGGTCTTTATAAACGCTGCATAGACCCAAAAATTACATAAGAAAACCTAAAAGAGCATTTTTGTCAGGGCTATAGAAACCATAAAAAAATAAAACAAAGGAACCATCAAAAATGAACAAATCAAACGGCAAAATAATCAATATACAACGTTTCCCCTCTCCTAATCCAAATGTTGAATTAAAGATCATCACCTATCTTTCCAACGGGCTCAAAGTAAAGGGGTTGCTGGCGGAGCCTAAAGGGGAAAAGACGCATGAGGGTTTTCTCTATTTGAGGGGCGGCATTAAAAATGTCGGCAAGGTCCGCCCGGCCCGGGTGGCTCAGTTCGCGCAGGAAGGTTTCATTGTCTTTGCACCGTATTATCGGGGAAACCAGGGTGGTGAGGGGAATGAGGATTTTGCAGGCGAAGATAGGGAGGATGCATTTTCGGCGTTTCTACTGCTAAAATCACTACCACAAGTCCAAAACATCCACATCTTTGGATTTTCAAGGGGCGGTGTCATGGCTTTGTTAACCGGTATCCAATTTCCAGATGCTGCTTCGCTTGTGACATGGGGCGGCGTCAGTGATATGAGTCTGACCTACCAAGAACGAAAAGACCTGAGAAGGATGATGAAACGGGTAATTGGAGGGACGCCAGAAAAGCTACCGGAACAATACCAGTCAAGAACACCACTGTACCATTTAGAATCATACGAACCCCCGACTTTAATTATTCATGGAGTGAATGACCATAATGTATCGGTGGAGCATTCCCGCCGTTTGGAAGGACAGCTGAACTCTCTTGAGAAACCGGTTGAATGTTGGTATTTTGAGGGCTTCACCCACTACTTCCCTCCAGAAATCAATCGAAAAGTCGTCCAGGATTTAACGAAGTGGATGAAAAAACATGGCAAATAATGATAAGATATAGATATAACTAGTAGAGGAGCGAATTTTATGGGAATGCCTCTTGAATTAAATACACTGATTGTTACAAAAGGCAGGGAAAAACGGATTGAAGAAAATCTGTTTGAGCTTGAAAAAGAAGGTTATCGTCTTTATCCGATTGAGATACCAGTTGATGTTAGAAAAACTTTGGATTGCAGTTCCAGTGGTACAGCGCTAATTAAAAAGGTTACATGGGAAAATAACCTGACCACCATCACATACCAATTAATCTCATTAAATTCAACGAACTAAGCAGGGGGTAACAGACCTGCTTTTTATTTTTGCAAAAAAGTGTAAGATTTTTCGGGTATCCCCGTCTTATTTTTAGAAATGCAATTGAGAGGAGGGCTAGGGGTGGAGGAAAATGATTTAATCGAAAAATGGTTTATTCAATATGAGAAGGATGTCACCAATTACCTCGTCTATTATACCAGCTCACCAGATGTTGAGGATTTGGTTCAGGAAACATTCCTGCAGGCATATCGGGCATTGAGCGGTTTTAAACATGAATCGAGCCCTAAGACATGGCTGATTTCCATTGCCCGAAATGCAGCGATTGATGTATATCGAAAAAAAACGATCTGGCAAAAATTGAAGGAGCAGCTTCAAAATGAGCCGGCAAAGCACCGAGAGTCACAAACGGAAACCATATTTTTTCAAAAAATGGAAAATGTCAATTTGTACGAAGCCATAGACCAGCTAAAGCCCAATTACAGAGACGTTATTTTACTAAGGGGGATTGCAGAATTGTCATCCCGAGAAACAGGGCAGGTTCTTGGCTGGACGGAAAATAAGGTGAATGTGACGTTTTCACGAGCGATAAAAAAATTAAATGAACGCTTAAAGGAGGGAGATTTTTTTGAGCAATTTATCGGGTAAAGAGTTGCTGGAAAAGATGGCTGAGTTTCCTAGGCATGAATTAACCACGAAACAAAGGACGGAAATGTTAAAAAAAATAACAGCGGCCAAAAGGCCGAAAAAGCTGATAAATCTACAAAGAATCGGTGCATTGGCCGCTGTTCTCCTCCTTGCCTTTATTGGACCGCTTTTGTATTTTAGCTATTCTGAACAAGATCCTTCGCAAAATTTGGGTGCATCTCCCATAAAAGAAATTCAGGCTGATTATTTTGCGTTGGTTGATCAGGAAGGGAAGCCACTCTATATAGACAGTAATTTCGGGATCCCAAATAAAGTTAGTTTATTAGCGCCAAAAGAATGGGTGGCACGCGATAATCGCTCACTCGCGAAAATCATGATCTTTTTATGGGGGAAAGACATTCAACAAAACCAAATTCTTAATATAGATGCTGTCAATGTCAAGACAGGAGCTAAATTGCATTTGGATAATGCTGAACTAGGTGCAGGAATGTACGGGGCGGATGCCCATGCACTAGCAAGCTTTAAACAGTTAGATAGCCCTGGGATATGGAATTTGATTTTTACAGTCTATAATAGTTCCGGTAAAAAGAAACAGGTTGGTGAATTTTCTATTTATGTAAAAAAACCATATATCACAATAGGCAACTCTACTTTATTAATCTCAGAAGAGGATATATATGCCGGTTTTTATGAGGATGTCTATTTAGAGGTTGAAGGCGATCATCTCCCAAACGAGATCCAATTAGAGGTATTTCAATTAGAAACGGCCGAGCCGGAGACTTTTTCCTTTAAGGAAAAAACCGACTTTACAACAACTGACGGGAAAAAGATTTCCATGTACAAAGGGAATTTCCAAATTAAGAAAAGTGGCAAATATCGATTTACGGTGTTAAACCAATCACAGTCTGTTGATGTAGGCAGGCCGATAGATGAAAACAAATAAAAATGCGATTCATAATCGAATCGCATTTTTTGTAGTTATTACGCAATCGGTCCGCCAAGCTCTTCCACTTTAGGATCGATGTTTTCGAATTTTTTAAAGTTGTCACGGAATTTGCCAGCTAATTCTTTGGCTTTTTCTTTATAGGCATTTGCATCTAGCCATGTCTTCGATGGTAGGAGTACTTCGTCCGGAACACCAGCAATGTGAAGTGGAATATTCAATCCGAAAATGTCATCCTGCACTGTTTCCACATTATTTAATTCACCTTCAAGGGCTGCTTGAATCATAGCTCTTGTGTAAGCAAGCTTCATACGGTTACCGACACCATATTCGCCGCCAGTCCAGCCTGTATTGACCAGGAAGACATTAACATTGTGTTCTAAAATTTTCTCACCCAACATTTCGGCATATCTCTGTGCCGGTAGAGGTAGGAATGGTGAACCAAAGCATGTGGAGAAGGTTGCCTGTGGTGAAGTAATTCCGCGCTCAGTTCCAGCAAGCTTTGATGTATAACCGCTCAAGAAATGATACATGGCTTGTTCTTTTGTTAATTTTGAAATCGGAGGTAGTACTCCAAAAGCATCTGCTGTTAGGAATACAATCGTATTTGGGTGGCCTGCAACGCTAGGCTGTACGATATTATCGATTGCATCAATAGGATAAGCTGCGCGTGTGTTTTCTGTTAATGTTCCATCATCATAATCAGGAATTCTTGATTCTTGATTAATCACCACATTTTCAAGGACTGTACCAAAACGGATGGCATCAAAGATTTGCGGTTCTTTCTCTCTACTTAAGTTGATACATTTTGCATAGCAACCGCCTTCAATATTGAAGACCCCGTTGGATGACCAGCCATGCTCATCGTCACCAATTAGGCGGCGATTCGGATCAGCGGAAAGCGTCGTTTTCCCTGTTCCGGATAAGCCGAAGAATAAGGCAACATCCCCTTCAAGCCCCACATTTGCCGAGCAATGCATGGAAAAGATATGGTTTTCTGGCAATAAGTAATTCATGACAGAGAAAATTGATTTTTTCATTTCACCAGCATATTCTGTTCCGCCGATTAACACAATGCGCTGTTCAAATGAAATAATAATAAACGTTTCTGAATTTGTACCGTCAACTGCTGGGTCCGCTTTAAAGGAAGGGGCAGAAATCACCGTAAATTCCGAGTCATGGGTTAATAGTTCCTCTTCAGTTGGACGGATGAACAATTGATGGGCAAATAAATTATGCCATGCTAATTCATTGATGACTTGAATCGGTAACCGCGACTTTTTATCAGCACCAGCGAAGCCCTTAAACACAAAAATTTCTTTTTGCTTTAAGTATTCTATTACTTTGTGATAAAGTTTAGTAAATACCTCTTCTGAAATCGGTTGATTCAATGATCCCCAAGCGATTTTATCTTTAGTTGATGGCTCAAATACAGTAAATTTATCTTGAGGTGAACGGCCTGTATACTTTCCAGTAGAGACCGTAATTGCACCCGATGCAGTTAAGGATCCTTCGTTTCGGCTCAAAATTTTCTCGACTAACTGCGGCACGGATAATTGGACATGTGCCTGGCTTTCCTCCAGAAACTGCTTTAATTCATTTGGGACATGAACAGAATTCATTTAATGAGACCTTCCTTTATTTTAATTTTGATATTTGTAATATTAATAATAATTAGTATAACATATTTAAATAAATAGTCTATACTAATTGATAAAATTAGGTACCATTTTATAATTTTACTAAATATTTTGAATAGAAATCTAGTAAGAGATATGTATGATTTATAGAAAGTTTCTTAAAAATCCATTGACTTTATTCTTTGGTGTGTTATGATTTTGATTTGAACGGATACTCTCTTATCCCGAGCTGGTGGAGGGACAGGCCCTATGAAACCCAGCAACCTGCAGTCGATGTAAATGGAGATATTTCATCTCAAATTCGATGCAAAGGTGCTCAACCTGTTGCAAGGCTTGTCCTTGAACGATAAGAGTGAAAGGAACGCAAACTTTTGCTATTAACCTTTCCTCATTGGGAAAGGTTTTTTTATTGGGTAAAATTTGCAGCATACATAAGACTATATGACCATCTTTAGACTTCAGCTGAGTTTTTATGTAGTTTTTCATAAAAAACTTGAGTTTATTTCATACTATAAGGGATGAGTTCCGTATCAAATCCGAGGTTACGCGTTCAGGTATGTTCATATCCGCACAATTAACTTCACTTATTTTATTAAATAGGAGGAATTCAGATTGTCAACAAAACGTCGTTTGTTTACTTCTGAATCAGTAACTGAAGGTCATCCTGATAAAATTTGTGACCAAATTTCTGATTCCATTTTAGATGCTATTCTAGCAAAGGATGCTAACGCCCGTGTTGCGGCTGAAACGTCGGTTACAACTGGTTTAGTGCTAGTTGCCGGAGAAATTACAACTTCTACTTATGTAGATATTCCAAAAATTGTCCGTGAAACGATTAAAGAGATTGGTTACAATCGTGCTAAATATGGCTTTGATTCTGAAACTTGTGCAGTATTAACATCTATTGATGAACAGTCCCCTGATATTGCCATGGGTGTCAATCAGGCCCTGGAAGCCCGTGAAGGTCTAATGTCTGAAGAAGAAATTGAAGCAATCGGTGCCGGTGACCAAGGGTTAATGTTTGGGTTTGCCTGCAACGAAACAAAAGAACTTATGCCACTTCCAATATCCCTTGCACATAAGCTTGCCCGACGTTTGGCAGAAGTTCGTAAGGAGGATATTCTTCCTTATCTTCGCCCGGATGGAAAAACTCAAGTTACAGTTGAATACGATGAAAATGATAAGCCGGTTCGAATCGATACGATCGTTATTTCCACTCAGCATCACCCGGAAATTACGCTTGAACAGATTCAACGTAATATCAAGGAACATGTCATCAATCCGGTTGTTCCAAAAGAATTAATTGATGAAAACACGAAGTACTTTATTAACCCTACAGGACGCTTTGTTATCGGTGGACCTCAAGGGGATGCTGGTTTAACAGGCCGTAAAATTATAGTAGATACTTATGGAGGATATGCTCGCCATGGCGGTGGTGCTTTCTCCGGAAAAGATCCTACAAAGGTTGACCGTTCCGCAGCCTATGCCGCCCGCTATGTTGCGAAGAATATTGTCGCTGCAGGTCTGGCTGAAAAATGTGAAGTTCAGCTTGCTTATGCCATTGGTGTGGCTCGTCCAGTATCGATTTCGATTGATACGTTTGGTACCGGCAAAGTGAACGAGGATATATTAGTAGATCTAGTCAACGCGACCTTCGACCTTCGCCCTGCTGGCATCATTAAAATGCTGGATTTACGTCGCCCGATATACAAACAAACAGCTGCCTACGGACACTTTGGCCGTGCAGATGTAGATCTTCCATGGGAGCGTACAGATAAAGCGGAAGCATTACGAGAGCAAGCAGGAAATCGATAATGATGGATGGGAGTTACCTAAACGGTGTAACTCCCATTTTGTATTTGGTTTTTTTTTGTTCAGTGATTCCTAGGGCCTGAATAGAATGTTTAAATAGGTCTTTAGAAGGCAAAAAATGAGAATATCCATAAATTCCTTTTGTTCACAGTGCCATTTTAATAAAAAAGTGGTAGTATTAGATGGTATGTTTTAAATGGATTTTTAGAAAAATGGAGTAGGTGGTACATAATGTGTGGTTTTATTGGTTGTGTACACGACAAACCGCAAAATTACAGTGACGAGCAAAAACAATTATTTACAAATATGAATGATATTATTACGCACCGGGGCCCGGATGATGATGGCTTTTTTTATGATGAACATATTCAATTTGGGTTCCGCCGTTTAAGTATCATTGACATAGAATCCGGTCATCAGCCGCTAACCTATGAGAATGAGCGTTATTGGATTATTTTTAATGGCGAGATTTATAACTATGTAGAGTTGCGTGAGGAATTGCTTAAAGAGGGCTTAACCTTCTCCACAAGCTCCGATACAGAAGTGATCATAGCGTTATACAGCCATTTAAAAGAAAAAGCAGTGGAAAAGCTGCGCGGTATGTTCGGTTTTGTCATTTGGGATAAACAGGAGCAAACCCTTTACGGTGCCAGAGATCCGTTTGGAATTAAACCTTTCTTTTATATGGAGGATGGAGACAGAACCTTCTTTGGCTCTGAGAAAAAAAGTATTTTACTGGCACTTGAAAATGATGTTTTAAACTATGATGCCTTACAGCACTATTTAACTTATCAATTTGTCCCTGAGCCTGATACCTTATCTGAAGGTATTAGAAAGCTTGAGCCTGGCCATTATTTTACGAAAAAAATTGGCGAGCCTATGAAGATGAACAGATATTGGAAAGCACACTTTAAGCCTGTGGACAAAGCGGAAGCAGATTTTATAAAAGAAATTCGTGACGTCATGTTTGATTCTGTGAAAATGCATATGCGCAGCGATGTGCCGGTTGGTTCATTCCTTTCAGGCGGGATTGATTCTTCGATTATAGCTTCCATCGCCAAGGAGTTCCATCCAGCGATTAAGACATTTTCAGTCGGATTTGAGCACAATGGTTTCAGTGAAATTGATGTCGCTAAGGAGACCGCTGAAAAGCTTGGTGTAGAAAACATTAGCTATGTGATTTCACCGCAAGAATACATGAATGAGATTCCAAAAATCATGTGGCATATGGATGACCCACTAGCAGATCCGGCTTGTGTCCCATTATATTTCGTTGCACGTGAAGCAAGGAAGCATGTAACGGTTGTCCTTTCCGGAGAAGGTGCAGATGAGTTGTTTGGCGGTTATAATATTTATCGCGAGCCACAATCTCTAGAAGTGTTCAATAAAATTCCTCGCATCGGCAAAGTACTCTTAAAGGGAATTGCCAATATGATGCCGGAAGGAACAAAAGGAAAAAGCTTTATCGAGCGTGGTGTAACTCCAATGGAGGAACGATACATTGGGAACGCCAAAATGTTTACAGAAGAGGAAAAGCGCGACTTGTTAAACGTTTATCGTGAAGGCTTGAAATATACGGATATCACTAAACCGCTTTATGTTGAATCTAATGGGTACGATCCGGTTGACCGGATGCAATATATTGATATCCATACTTGGATGCGCGGCGACATTTTGCTGAAGGCTGATAAAATGACGATGGCTCATTCATTGGAGCTTCGTGTACCTTTCCTTGATAAAGCTGTGTTTGAGGTAGCATCGAGAATTCCAACCAGTTTGAAAACAGCAAATGGAACCACTAAGTATGTGTTGCGTAAAGCCGCAGAAGGCATTGTACCGGACCATGTCCTGAACCGGAAGAAACTTGGTTTCCCTGTACCAATTCGCCATTGGTTGAAGGCAGAAATGAATGAGTGGGCTAAAAATATCATTCGTGAAAGCCAGACTGATCATTTACTTAATAAAGCCTATTTATTAAAGCTTCTTGATGACCATTGTCTAGATAAAGCTGATAACAGCCGGAAAATCTGGACTGTACTGATGTTTATGGTATGGCATCAAATATATGTTGAAAATGTCTATTCCTTTCAACTGGAAAAAGATCTAAATAAAGTTCGTGAAACAGTACAACACTAAAAAAGTAAGCACCCAGAAATTTTTGGGTGCTTTTTACATATCCTTATTTATCAGAATTTTTTTGTTGGCAGGACTTATAAAATTGGGCCTTTTCCGCATATTCTCTAGTAATTCTATTCATGTCTTTTCGATCTTCCGGAGTGATTTCTCTCATAACTTTTGCCGGTCTGCCAAATGCTAAGGTATTAGGAGGAATTTTTTTTCCTTGGGGGACAAGACTTCCTGCCCCAATAAACGCGCCCTCGCCAATTTCAGCCTGGTCAAGTATAATAGAGCCCATGCCAATGAGGGCACCTTTTCGAATGGTACAGCTGTGCAGGATTACTTGATGGCCGATAGTCACTTCATCTTCTAAAATCAGCGGGTTATTGGGGCTTTGATGTAGGATGGAATTATCTTGAATATTAACCTTTTTGCCAATTTTGGTTGGGGCAACATCGCCTCTAATGACGGAGTTAAACCAGACGCTGGATTCCTCACCAATTTCCACGTCACCGGTAATGGTTGCATAATCTGCAATAAACACGCTGTCGGCTATCTTTGGATAAATGCCCTTATAAGGATATATCATTGTGTTCGCTCCTTTAGAAAAAGTAATTATATTTTACCGAATTTTAACACCATTTTTCAAAAATAAATATCAGTAAGCAAAGTCGAAAACTAAAGGATTCTTTTTTAAAATATGATAAAATACAAAAATGATCAACTCTGTAATTATTGAGTCTAGGGGGATAAAATCATGTGGAAATGGGAAGCAGAAGGGGGAGCAAAAGGAGTAATCGTGATTGTTCACGGAGCCATGGAACATCATCGCCGCTATGGTTGGTTGATTGAGATGTGGCGTTCTTCAGGCTTCCATGTCATTATGGCTGACCTTCCCGGACAAGGGATGACGACTAGATCCCGCCGCGGTCATATTGATTCATTTGATGAGTACATAATTGAGGTAAAGGACTGGATCCAGGCAGCTTATCGTTATGACCTCCCTGTATTCTTATTAGGGCATAGCATGGGGGGGCTGATTTCCATTCGATTATTGCAGGAAGAGAATGTAAATATAGCCGGTGTGATTCTTTCATCACCATGTTTAGGCTTGGTTAATAAACAGCCTAAATTAATCGAGCTGTTATCTTATTTATTAAATATTGTTTTTCCTTCGCTAAGAATGAATACCGGGCTTACCGTGCAAATGGCAACGAGAAACGATGAAGTCAGAGAAGCCGACTCCAACGATACACTTTACGTGACAAAAGTTTCCATTAGATGGTATCGTGAATTGGTTGAGGCAATAAAGCAGGCCTTTCAAGAAATTGAACATACAAAGGACGTTCCAATGCTGGTCATGCAAGCAGGGGCTGATAAGATTGTAAATAAAGTGCCAGTAAGGGAATGGTTTAATTTTGTACCTTTATCGGAAAAAAGATTTAAAGAATGGCCAAAATGCTATCATGAAATTTTTAATGAACCTGAACGTGAAGAAGTATTTGAATACGCGAAGGATTTTGTCATGAGTCAGCTCAAAGCAATTGGCTATATTGTGTAGAAAGGGTGTTATTTGCCATGATGCCATTCACCCTCATGTCCAGGGTTTACCGAAAAATACTTCCAGCAGCACATAAAGAATTGGCTTATTGGAAAAGCCGTGCTGCACAAATTCCTAATCCAGAGCTAAGAAAACAAGCTTTGGCAAGTATTGAGCATAAAACCTTTCATTGTGAAGGTGGTTCCATTTTGGCGATTACTGCCAATGATCAGTACAAAAAAGCAATCCAATTTATTGTCGCCTATCAGACAATTAGTGATTATTTAGATAATTTATGTGACCGAAGTACTTCACTCGATCCGGATGATTTTGCGGCTTTGCATGAATCCATGAAGGATGCACTTAATATTGATGCTGAGCCCCAAAATTATTACCGGTTGCGTGAGGATCAGGATGATAACGGTTATTTGAATGAGTTATCAGGTACATGTCGCTCCCTGCTGCAGGAGCTGGAAAATTATGACATAATTAAGGATTATTTATTGGAGCTTTGTCATTATTATTGTGATTTGCAAATCCACAAGCATGTAAAGCTGGAAGAACGGGTGCCCCGTTTGGAAAGGTGGTTTCGCGATTATCAAACTGGACTGCCCGAAATGGAATGGTATGAGTTTTCAGCTTGTTCAGGCTCTACATTGGGAATATTTTGCCTCGTTTCTTATGCTTTCCGCAACGATTTTAAAGCGGAGGATGCCGAAAATATACGGAAAGGATATTTTCCCTATATCCAAGGTTTGCATATTCTTTTGGACTATTTTATCGATCAAGAAGAAGATATTGTTGGCGGGGATTTAAATTTTTGTGCCTATTATAAAAATCAAGAAACACTCTTCAACAGATTAAAGCACTTTGTGACTGAAGCAGACAAGCATACCGATTTCCTTCCGCACAAACAATTTCATCGATTAATTAACCGTGGACTGCTGGGGATTTACCTATCGGATTCAAAGGTAAGAAAACAAAAAGAAGTAAGAAAATTAGCGAAAAAAATTATTAAGTCCGGCGGCTGGGTTAGCTATTTCTTTTACTTCAACGGATTAATGTATCGTTCTTTTCAGAGGGCAGTGCCTTCCTTTGTTTTAAGAATGATGAAATAAAAACCAGGCCACAGCCTGGTTTTTATCGTTTTTCGATCGCCACAATAAATGGCGGGTTATTTTGTTGATTGATAAATTGATACTGAAGAACATGTGCCGTTTTTTGGTCCAAGCTGCGGCAAAATTGCAGCAAAGCATCTCTTTCAACCGCACCTTCATCATGTCCGTGGTAGATCACCAACACCATTATTCCTTCAGGTGCCATAATCTGCAGCAGCTGCTTAATGGCTTCAATGGTTGTTTCCGGCTGAGTTACCACCGATTTATCACTGCCGGGAAGATAACCAAGATTAAAAATGGCCCCGCTAATCCTTCCGTGATGAATGGGAGGAATAAGGTTAGCTGCCTTTTCATGACCATCAACGAATAACGTTACTCGGTCTAGTAAGCCAGATTGCTTTAAGCGATCTTGGGTAGTAATAAATGCCTGTTCCTGAACATCAAACCCGTACACTTGGCCATTTTCGCCAACGAGATCCGCTAAGTAAACCGTATCATAGCCATTTCCGATAGTCGCATCTACAACCGCATCGCCCGGTTTGACTGCTTTTTCAAGTAATATTTTAGCATAGGGAAGAACTCGATCCAGTTTCATTGTTTGATTTCCCCCTTTACTTTACGTACCTTTTTCCTTGCCAGCTGTCACGCCTTTTTAACTCAGCATCAATGGCGTTCAAAACTTCCCACTTGTTTACGCTCCACATTGGGCCAACCATCAGGTCAATTGGTCCATCCCCGGTGATCCGGTGCACAATCATTTCAGGTGGTAAAATTTCGAGTTGGTCACATACTAAATTTACATAGTCCTCTTGTGAGAGAAACTCAAGCATGCCTTTTTCATATTGCTTAACCATTGGTGTTCCCTTTAATAAGTGAAGCAGGTGGATTTTAATACCTTGAACATCTAATTTTGCAACCTCACGTGCGGTTTCCATCATCATGTCGTAGTTTTCAAGCGGAAGACCGTTTATGAGGTGCGAACAAATCCGAATTCCGTGTTTTCTAAGCTTATTTACCCCATCCACATAGCATTGGAAATCATGGGCACGGTTAATTAACATTGCCGTTCGTTCATGAACAGTTTGTAGGCCAAGCTCCACCCATAAATAGGTTCTTTCATTTAATTCCGCCAAATATTCCACAACATCATCAGGGAGACAATCAGGACGAGTGGCAATTGACAGACCCACTACCCCATCTTGTTTTAACACTGTTTCATATTTTTCTTTAAGGATCTCAACAGGTGCATGAGTGTTTGTAAAGGCCTGGAAATAAGCCATATATTTGCCGTCTTTCCACTTGGTATGCATCTTTTCCTTGATGTCACTGAACTGTTTTTCAAGGGACTCTGCACGATTGCCAGCATAATCACCTGACCCCGCTGCACTGCAAAATGTGCAGCCGCCATGGGCAACTGTACCGTCACGGTTTGGACAATCAAAGCCGCCATCAAGAGCTATTTTAAAAACCTTATGGCCAAATTGCTGGCGAAGATGATAATTCCAAGTATGATAGCGTTTGTCATCAGAAGCATATGGAAAAGGTTTAGTCTGAAGCATTCTCAGAAAACCTCCTTTATTAGAATAAGCATAAGGTTTATTTTAACATGAAGCATGATGCATATCCAAATGTAATTCTTTCATGCAAAATTCCCAATAATTATTAAAGAATCGATGTTATAGGAAAAAGTGTGCGGAACAAAATAAGAAATGAAGCAGTGCGCTTCATTTTGCAGATTTCAACATCATGAAGGGGGTCCATGAGATGGCTACTCGAGATTCGATGGAAGACTTAATGCAGCAGGTAGAAGATACGGTTCGCTATGCGGAGGAGCAATTTAAGCAAAGCAGTATGCAAGAGCATTACAATAACGATGATTATACTCAGGCTTTGCAGCGGTTGGAGCAAACCTACCAGGATATTTGCAAAATAGCCCATAGTGCGAATTCACAGCAGCGAGATCAGCTTCATCGTATGAGACTTCAAATTCAGCAACTTCAAAACAGTATGATTTTAGAAGGGTAGGAGGAAACCGTTTTGAAAAAGCGATCCAAACAACAAAACCCGGAACAAAAAACAAGAAACGGCATTAATAATCAAGATCTTGAATTAGGGCAGGATATCGATTTAGTAAAGCAGTCTAAAAAGAAATATGAAAATAGCGGCGGTCAACCAGTAAAATCGAAATTTCATCAAGAAAAAGATCAATCTTCATAAATTTTTCAAAAAATCTCTCAACAAATTGTTGGGAGATTTTTTTATTAAGAAGTGGGAATTAATCCCTAAAAATTAAATTTCTCACTAAATACAAATTGTAAATACAGGAAATTTATGTTCACATATTAGCAAAATCTGATTATTACTTTGTGATTTTGGTCACGGAATGGGATTCTTTTACATGGTTTAAATAGAGTAAGGATTTTACGAAAGCTCATTCAAAAACCCCCTTTTTCCGTTAGGCGAACCGGATCAATTCGGCGGTTCCCTAACCCTTTTCATAATTTATGTGAAGGTGTTCACATTTTATCCATCATTATTTTTTAGGGAGAATTACGTATGAAAAAAATAATCTATATTATTTTAATCCTATTTGCTGTTGTAAGCCCTTCCGCCTGCTTTGCTGAAGAGTCTTCCAATGTCTTAGGCATGGAAGAACTTTCGATTCAGGTGATGCCAGAATATACCTACCATCCAAATGATAAAAAAAAGAACCATGCCCCTCTGTTAATCGGCTATCAAGGATCGATGGTCAACAATTCAGATCACCCACAGAAAGGGCTGATTGAAATACCGCTGCCAATAAAGGAGAAAAATTTCCGGATTGGTTATGTGGCCGACTATTCAAGTGATTTGACAAAAACCAATGAAATTGAATATTCGATTGATCGTGAAAAAGGAACAATCTCCTGGACAACAAGTAATGAAATCCCACCTCAAGAACTCTACAAATTTGTCATTGAGTATTATACAGATAGCTTACAAGTGAATCATGACGATAAATCGCTGACTTACCATTTTACCAGTTTTGCCGATATTGGCTTGGTCAATGTTTACTTTACCCAACCTAATCAAGCAAAAAAGTGGAAGCTGACACCTGCACCCGAGGAGAAAAGTCATGCTGATGGAAAAAAATCCTTTGCTTATCACTTCCAAAATGTAAAAGACGGCACCGAAAAAAACTTCAAACTTACCTATAAACGGCTAGAAACAAAAACAGTCCTGGAGCTGCAGCAATCAAAAAATTTGAACAAAAGAAATAATGTTAGTCAGATTAATCACCTTGCTATTGGTGCATTTGGAGGGGTTAGTGTCTTATCCATTGGAGCCCTGGCCGTTTTGATAAAAAGAAGAAAGAACTAGTTTTCCTAATTAAGGGATTAGGGTACGAGAGTACTTTAATACATACACAGAGAGAGAAAACAAAATCTATGGGAGGTGAAGAAATGTTTAAAAAGCTGCTGAAAATTGACAAAAAGTTTTTAGTAGTGCTGGCAGTTCTCATTGGCGTGTTTTTATCGTTTTCAACCGTAAAAACCCTGGCTTATCTTGATTCACCGGGCTTCTGTCAAAATTGCCATACGATGCAGTCTCAGTACACTTCATTCATGGATTCTACTCACGCGGAACTTCAGTGTAATGATTGTCATTTACCGCATAAGAGCGAAATGGGAAAGTTATTTTTCAAAGGTCGTGCGGGTATGACTCATATTTACTATAACACTCTTGGCACAGAGAAGATTCCGCAAGAGATCCATGCAACGGAACGAACGAAAAGCATTATGAATGATAACTGTATCTCCTGTCATAAGAGTACGCTGACAAACATCTCGCACGATGCGAAGGATAGCTGTACATCTTGTCACAAAACTGTACCGCACGGCAAAGGCTTTAAGGATAGTCATTTTAATGAGCCGCCTAAATCAGGGGAGTTATTAGAAAATAAGGGAGGATATTAAGAATGAGAAAGTTCCGTAACGGGGCAATTCTTCTCCTGCTGGCTTTTGTTTTAGTCATTACTGGCTGCAGTAAAGATACAGCAAGTGAAAAGACAGCCAATGCGGCAGGCAAGAAGACGACAGGGCTCTCAGAAAATGAGATAAACAATGAGGCATTTAAAAACTTATTTCCATTGCAATACAATAGCTATATGAAAAATAAAAAAATGGAGGATACCAAATACGGCGGTTCCGTCAAACGAAGTAAATATGATCCGGATAAAGAGCCGCTGTTGCCGATTTTGTTCAATGGTTATGGTTTTGCAACTGAGTACAATGAAGACCGCGGCCACGTTTATGCATTAGAGGATATCCGCAGTGTGAAGCGGATAACCGATAAGTCTGTAGGTTCCTGTTATACATGTAAATCTACAGCAGTTCCACAAATGATTAAGGAGATGGGAGACAGCTATTGGGGCGCCAATTTTAATAAAGATATTTGGCCCAAGGGAGAGGCGATGGGCCACTCACCAATTGGCTGTTCTGACTGTCATGATCCGAAAACCATGGATTTACGGGTTACCCGACCAAGCTTCTATAAAGCTTTAAAAGCTAAGGGCGTAGATGTTTCCAAACCGACGAAAAACGATATGCGCAGCTATGTTTGCGGCCAGTGCCATGTCGAGTATTATTTCTCTGCGAAAAATAGTGAAGTAACCTTCCCATGGACAAAAGGCTTCAAGCCAGATGAAATGTATGAATACTACAGTACCATTGCCAAGGAAAACGGCTTTGAAAAGGACTATATCAGCAATATTTCTGGAACGCCGATTTTAAAAGCACAGCACCCTGAGTTTGAAACTGCCTCTTCCGGTACACATGGAAAAGCAAATGTAGCTTGTGCCGACTGTCATATGCCTTATGAGCGCGTAGATGGTAAGAGAAAGATTTCCTCCCACTGGTGGACGTCACCACTTAAAACGATGCAAACATCTTGTGGCCAGTGCCATGGAGATCGTGACTTAGATAAGCTCAAAGATCGCGTAATTGAGATTCAAGATGCCAACGTAAAAGCCTTGCATGAAGCTCAAGATACTTCAACTAGTGCTCATTACTATGTCAATAAAATGATTACATCAGGTGTCAGCCAAGCGAAGATTAAAGAGGCTCAGGAGCATGTCCGTAAGGGTCAATGGTTCTGGGATATTATTGCAGCGGAAAATTCAGCTGGATTCCATAACCCACAAGGTTCAATGGATTCATTAAGGATTTCTCTTGACGAATCAAACAAAGCCATCCAACTTGCTACAGAAGAATTGGTCAAGAAAGGTGTTAACCTTGAGGAATTGAATGCTGAAATTGAAAAAGTGAAGACAGCCGTAGCGGATGAGAAGGTAAATGAGAAGAAGAAAGATCATGCCGTAAACAGCTACTTCCCTGGCCAAGCACCAGTTGTACCGACCGTTCCGACCACGACTAAGAAATAAATCCATACTTTGGGACACCGTTTCTCTAAGCAGAGACGGTGTTTTCTTTACCTTATACTTTTTTGGGGAGCTAAAAATGACGAACTAAAATGATTGCACTCCGTATGAAAACCGTCTAAAATTACCTAGGGTAACGAAATATTTTTACAGAATAAAGGAGCGTTTTTCATGCCTCGTGCCATATGGCTTTTAGTTCTTGGGATGGCGGTGAATACTATTGGCTCTTCTTTTTTATGGCCTTTAAATACAATCTATCTTCATAACCATTTAGGAAAATCTTTATCTGTTTCAGGGATTGTTCTAATGATAAACTCTGGTGCCAATGTGATTGGTAACTTATATGGTGGACATTTATTCGATAAAATCGGCGGCTATAAATCCATTATACTCGGAATCGGCATCTCATTAATTGCACTATTGGGTCTAACCTTTTGGCATGGGTGGCCGGTGTATGTGATCTTCTTAACGATTATTGGTTTTGGAACTGGGATTATATTTCCATCGATGTATGCGATGGCAGGCTCAGTTTGGAAAGAAGGCGGCCGAAAAACCTTTAATGCGCTTTATGTCGCACAAAATGTTGGTGTTGCAGTAGGAGCAGCACTTGGCGGAATTGTGGCTGATTATTCATTTGAATACATTTTCTTGGCAAATACCCTGATGTTTATTGTATTCATGTTGATTGCTGTTTTTGGCTACAGAGGAATAACGGATGAGTCCATCAAGCATGATCATAATCAAGGTTCAGGTCAACCTCTTAAAAATAACGGCCAACTTCAGCCGTTATTAATATTATGCCTAGGTTACCTGTTATGCTGGGTTGCCTATAATCAATGGACGACCACCATTGCTTCCTATACCCAAGAGATTCATATTTCTCTGTCACATTATAGTTTGCTTTGGACCATTAACGGAGCGCTTATTGTTATAGGGCAGCCAGTATTAAATGGTATCCTTTATAATATCAGGACCTCGTTAAAGGGACAAATGCTGATTGGGATGGTCATTTTTATTGTTTCTTTTATTATCGCGGGAAGGGCAACTGCATTTTCAGGATTCCTTGTCGCGATGATTATTTTAACAATCGGGGAAATGTTTGTCTGGCCTGCCGTTCCTACGGTAGCTTTTAGCTTGGCACCAAAAGGCAGGGAAGGATTCTATCAGGGGATTGTCAACAGCACCGGTACAGGAGGTAGGATGATTGGGCCGGTCCTTGGCGGGATGATGGTGGATCTTTATAGTATGTCAGTACTGTTTACCGTACTGATCGGTTTATTCCTTATTGCCATTATTACTACGTTAACCTATGACCGAATTCTGAAAAAGGAACAGGTATTACCGTCTTGCTCCCATACAGACTAAAGTGCAGGATACGCTCCTGCACTTTTTTAGTATCCGAGTTTATAGACTCAAAAAGTTGTCAAGTATGTAAATAGGCACATGTTTACTTGCATCCAATTAGAAAATTTAATACAATTAAAATTATCTTATACTTTTATATGGAAAGACTGTGAGTAGGAGTAGTAGTGGTTAATTCCTGACATTTAGAGAGTTGGCGGCTGGTGCAAGTCAACCGGGAAGATCATGAACTCGCCTAGGAGTTGCAAACATGAATTTAGTAATGTTTGCCGTACCCCGCGTTAAGGGTTATGAAGCGAGTGTTTACAACACTAATGTGGGTGGTACCGCGGGAAGATACATACAGATCCTCTCGTCCCTTTTTGGGGATGAGGGTTTTTTTATTTGGGCTGTGTTAAGGAGCAATGCTGTTCTTGAACCCCTTGTTGATTGGAGCGGAAGGCACGTAGACTCCAGTGGGAGTACGGAGCAGGTGAGACCCCCAGGCGCTAAGGCGCTGAGGAGGCTCATCGGACCGCCCACGGAAAGCGAAGTGCCTGGAGCGCAAATTAACAACCAAGTTAACAGAGCCTTATTTTTAAGGAGGAAAGGATTATGAGTTTCGACCATCAACAAATCGAAAAGAAATGGCAGCACAAGTGGGAAACAGAAAAGACGTTTAAAACAAGTGAAGAGCCTGGAAAAAGAAAGTTTTATGCATTAGACATGTTTCCATACCCTTCAGGTGCAGGTCTACACGTGGGACACCCGGAAGGCTATACCGCAACAGACATTTTATCTAGGTTAAAACGGATGCAAGGCTATAATGTTCTTCATCCAATGGGTTGGGATGCATTTGGATTGCCAGCTGAACAGTATGCATTAGATACAGGCAATGATCCAGCAGAATTTACGGCAAAAAATATTGATACCTTCCGAAGACAAATCAAAGCATTAGGATTTTCCTACGATTGGGACCGCGAAGTCAACACAACTGATCCTGGCTATTATAAATGGACTCAGTGGATTTTCCTTAAATTATGGGAAAAAGGCCTTGCCTATATCGATGAAGTAGCGGTTAACTGGTGTCCTGCACTTGGAACAGTACTAGCAAACGAGGAAGTTATTGACGGAAAAAGTGAACGGGGCGGACATCCAGTTGAACGCCGTCCGATGAAGCAGTGGATGTTAAAGATTACTGCTTACGCTGATCGGTTACTTGAAGATCTTGAAGAGCTTGACTGGCCGGAAAGCTTAAAAGAAATGCAACGCAATTGGATTGGCCGTTCTGAAGGAGCTGAAGTAACCTTCAATATTGAGGGATATGAGGAAAACTTTGCGGTATTTACTACTCGTCCTGACACCTTATTTGGGGCAACCTATGCGGTTTTGGCACCTGAACATGCATTAGTGGACAAAATAACAACCGCAGAACAAAAGGCTGCTGTTGATGCTTATTTAGAAGAGGTTAAAAGAAAGAGTGACCTTGAGCGTACAGACCTTGCCAAGGAAAAAACAGGTGTATTTACCGGGGCATATGCTATCAACCCGGCAAATGGAGAGAAAATGCCGATTTGGATTGCCGATTACGTATTAGTCAGCTATGGAAGCGGCGCAATTATGGCCGTACCGGCACATGATGAGCGCGACTATGAATTTGCCAAAACATTTAACCTGCCAATTAAAGAAGTTGTTGCCGGTGGAGATGTTGAAAAAGAAGCCTATAGCGGTGATGGGGAGCACGTTAACTCCGACTTCTTAAACGGTTTAAATAAAACGGACGCGATTCAAAAAATGATTTCCTGGCTTGAAGAAAAAGGGATCGGTACGAAGAAAGTAACTTATCGTCTTCGTGATTGGCTGTTTAGCCGCCAACGGTACTGGGGTGAGCCAATTCCAATTATTCATTGGGAAGATGGCACTACGACTGCTGTTCCGGAAGATCAGCTTCCATTGGTATTGCCAATGACAACCGAAATCAAACCGTCAGGCACTGGGGAATCACCACTTGCTAATATCGCTGATTGGGTAAATGTGGTTGATCCTGTAACAGGTAAAAAAGGCCGCCGTGAAACGAATACCATGCCGCAATGGGCTGGCAGCTGCTGGTATTACTTGCGCTATATCGATCCAACCAATGATCAGGCATTAGCTTCTGAAGAAAAATTAAAACAATGGCTTCCGGTTGATCTTTACATTGGTGGTGCCGAACATGCGGTCCTTCACCTATTATATGCTCGCTTCTGGCATAAATTCTTATATGATCTTGGCGTGGTATCAACAAAAGAACCATTCCAAAAGCTGTTTAACCAGGGAATGATTCTAGGTGAAAACAACGAAAAGATGAGTAAGTCCAAAGGTAACGTTGTGAATCCTGATGATATTGTTAACAGCCATGGAGCCGATACATTACGACTTTACGAAATGTTCATGGGCCCGCTTGATGCTTCTATCGCATGGTCAACGAACGGCTTAGACGGTTCAAGACGTTTCCTTGACAGAATCTGGCGTCTATTGGTCGAAGAAAACGGAGAATTGAATCCAAAAATTCAAGAGAATGAAGAATCTTCTAGCCTAGAAAAAGTCTATCATCTAACGGTTAAAAAAGTAACCGAGGACTATGAAGGCTTACGCTTCAATACGGCGATATCACAAATGATGGTATTCATTAATGAGGCTTATAAAGCAACTGTGCTACCAAAACAATACATGGAAGGCTTTGTGAAATTATTGTCTCCTGTTTGCCCTCATGTTGCTGAAGAGCTTTGGGAGAAGCTAGGTCACTCAGAAACTATTTCTTATCAAGCTTGGCCAGCTTATGACGAAGCAAAGCTCGTGGATGATGAAGTGGAAATTGTTGTTCAGGTTAACGGAAAAGTGAAAGCAAAGTTAATGGTACCAACAGATGCAACAAAGGACGCTCTTGAAGGAATTGCCATGGGTGATGACCGTGTTAAAGAGCAAATTGAAGGAAAAACAGTCCGTAAAGTCATTACCGTTCCAGGGAAATTAGTCAATATAGTTGCGAACTAACGGATGTTGCATCCTCCTTTTTGGAGGATGCTCTTCTAAAAAGGGGATGGACAAAGAATGGAAGAAATTAAAATCATTACACCTGATGAATTAGAACAAAAGCTTGAGGCGGGGGAAAAACTTGAGCTTATTGATGTACGGGAAGACGAAGAAGTGGTTGAGGGTATGATACCAGGGGCAAAACACATTCGTATGGGAGATATCCCAGCTCACTTAGATTATTTTAATAAAGATAAGGAATATATCTTCATTTGCCGCTCCAGCCGTCGAAGTGAAAATGTCTGCTATTACTTGCAGGAGCAGGGATTTAAAGTCCGCAATATGATTGGTGGAATGCTGGCTTGGAATGGAAAAGTTGAATAGTGAAAAAACCGATTCTGTAGAATCGGTTTTTTTATGAAGCCTGTGGGAGCCTTTGTTTATCCCGCATCATGGATATGATTAGGATAAACGGAACTATATTTATGGCAGCTAAAATGGTTCCCTGAACATCAGTCCCCATAAAGATCCAGTGTAACATGACAAATATATATATAATTGGGTTAAGGGCATGCAGCTTGCGCCATTTTTGCAAGCCGATTTTTTTTCGGGCTTTAGAGGTAAGGATCGTCATGATTAAAAAGTACATCGCTATAATACCAATGGACATCGGGATTGGTTTATAGTCAGTGGCAAATGGCATTAAAACCTCGATCAGATTAAAGGTCATATATTTGTCCATTAACGTGACCACCACATGTCCAAAGGTTAGATAAAGCGCCCAGTCTGATAAGGCCTCATGTAAAAATAAAGTTCCTGACATATTTTGTTTTCGCTGTTTTTGAATCTGTGAATATAGCCCGGTAATCACAGATACATAAAGTAAGAGAAAAGCCACGATTCCGGTCGCTCTAATCACATACCACTCAAACATTTCCATCCTCAACTGCTCCTTTCCAAATCTCTCCGTTATCCAAGATTAACACTGCTTTTACCCCTTTTTTTTGAATTAAAGCCTTTCCTTCATGTTTTCCTAAAATCAGAACCGTCTTAGCTAAAACATCAGCCTCAACTGCTGTTGGCGCAGTGACAGTGGCTGAAACAATTGTACTGTCCGAAGGCAAACCAGTTCTTGGGTCAATTAAATGATGTTTCTGTTTTCCATTTACAGACCATTTTCTTTTTGCAGAGGTAGAAGTGGCTAGGGCACCAGTTTTTATCTGAATGGAGGACAACAAGGATGATCCTTCAAAGGGATTTTCAATTCCGATATTCAACGAACGGGGCAGAGTGCCAAAAATACGAATATCCCCTCCGACATTCATAAAACCAAAGCCTATTTTGTCCAACAGCTCAGTGGCGCGATCGATGACCCAGCCCTTGGCAATACCACCAAGATCAATTTTTGTATGAAGTGTAACGGTTTGTTTCGTTTCATTTATTGTATAAGGCCGAACTTGAACAGCTGCTGCAACGCCTAGAGATGGCATGTCCAAATCCTGACCCCGGATCACTTCTATGGAATCTGCGTAACCATTTATTTCGAGGTTTTCAAGAATACCAGGATGAAAGAGTCCATCTGTTTCTTGGAAAAATTCTTCTGCTCTAGCTAATAGGGCAAACAATTCATTTGAAACAAGAAACTCTTGATCCAAGTGACGATTCAAATTGGAAAGTTCACTATTTTGCTTAAAGCGGCTGCACGTATCTTCAATAAATTCAAAAAGTTTATAGATTGGCATTAAATCATTTGCAAACATTTCTCGATTGATACATATTTTTACAAGTGTACTCATTGAGTTAAATTGATAGGTAAACATCAAGTGCCTCCCGTAGTGGTGTCAAATCCACCATGGTGTCCAAAAGATGGTCCGCCGCTCGAGAATTGCCCGCTTTGTTGATCATTACTATAATAAGACCCGTCTAGCTGATCACTGTTATATGCTGAGGAGTCTTGTTGGTCATTACCAAAAAATGAACCGTTATTATTAGTAGGACTTTGTTGATTGTATTGGGAGGATTGCTTTCCACTAATACCTTGGGTAGGTCCCTGACCTTGCTGCAGGTTGGAGTTACCCTGCGGTTGATTAGAATTAGTACTTGCTTGGCCTTGCCCCTGATTTAAAGTTGTTTGGCTATTGGAGCTATATCCGTTTGTCAGGCCAAGATAGGAAACCATTCCTGCAACTAATGCTAGACTTCCAAAACTTACACCCCATGATATTTTCTTCTTTTTATCCAATTATGATTTCTCCCTTCTTAAATGGCTTTGTCTTTATGGGATATAAATTACTCCCTTAAACTTAAAAAAGTCTTAACTTTATTCAGAAGTTAATTTTTAATACTTAGAAAATTTGCCTATACTACTAAAAAAGAGAGAGGGAGTTAAACCATGATTCAAGTAAAATTATTTGACAGGGAGCATGAGAAAGATTTAGAGAAAGAAATGAATCGATTTTTAAAAGGGTTGGAAGAAAAGAGTTTGTTGGACATTAAATACAATGTAGCAGCGTTTCCTGAAGAGGATGAAGAGGAGCAAATTTACTGCTTTTCAGCGATGATTATTTATCGGGCCTGATGAGTCAGACCCGCTTCTTTTTCGCAGACAAGGCTGCATTTGTACCTGCCAATCTGCCAGTAACCAGTGCAGAAGTAATATTATAGCCTCCTGTATAACCGTGGATATCAAGAATTTCTCCGCAAAAATATAAACCGTTCGTAAGTTTTGAACCCATTGTTTTCGGGTCGACTTCTTTTACGGAGACTCCGCCTCCGGTAACAAATGCCTTTTCCAGTGGCAGAGTACCATTTACTTTTATGGTGAAATGCTTACAGGCTTTAGCGAGCTGGCGGATTTTTTCATTGGAAATGGTTCCGCCTTGTTCGGAGACATCAATACCGACATGTTCCAGTAGAAATAGCAGATATCGTTCCGGTAAAAGACCTTTTAACGTGTTTTTCAGACTTTTCTTAGGCTCTGCCTTAACGAGTTTCACAATATCTTGAAAAACCAGTACCTCCGTTTTGTCTGGGACAACATCTAGGCTCATCATTACTTCTGGGAGATTCCATTTTTTCTTTGCCTTTACAACAAACTGGCTGCACCGAAGAACGGCCGGACCGCTGAGACCGAAATGAGTGAAAATCATATCCATTCGATGAGAAATGATGGGTTTTCCCTTTGGGTTTAGGACACTTAATTCAATGTCGCGCAACGATAAGCCTTGTAAAGTTTTGTTTTTGATAAATGGTTCGTTTGAAGTAACCGGCACCTCCGTTGGAAACAGCTCGGTAACCGTATGTCCTGCTTTTTCAGCCCATGCATAGCCATCACCAGTCGAACCGGTGTGTGGGACTGATTTTCCTCCAACGGCAATCACGATGGATTTTGCCTTTATGGTTTGCCCATCACGTAATGTTATAGAGGAAACGTGTCCGTCGTCATATTGGATATCGCCGACTGCACAATTTTTAAACACTTTAACCTGAAGTTTTTCCAATTGAATTAACAGCGCATCTACAACAGACTGTGCTTGATCGGATACGGGGAACATTCGGCCATGGTCCTCTTCCTTAAGAGCAATACCTAACTTTTCAAAAAAGCGAATGATGTCCTCATTATTAAAAATTGAAAATGCACTGTATAAAAATTTTCCATTGCCTGGGATATGCTTGATAATATCTTCGATAGGGAGCCGGTTCGTCACGTTACAACGGCCACCCCCGGAAATGGCCAGCTTTCTGCCAAGCTTGTCCCCTTTATCGATTAATAGGACAGTTGAGCCTTTTTCACCTGCGGCAATAGCAGCCATTAATCCTGATGGACCGCCGCCAATAACAATTACATCAAATTCCATAATTACACCAACTTTAAGTAGATTCACTTCATTATAAACAAAACTCACAGAATTAAAACGATTGCCACGAGATTTTAATAAAAATCATCAAGTTGTTAGTGGCATCAGGGAACAAAGAGTTGTAAACTACTAATAGTGTGCAAAAAAGGTCGAATTTTTTATTACGTGCACATTTATGTTTTTGTGCACAGATGAGTAGGAAGGGATTCTATGCAATCTAAGCTATTACGTGGGACGTTTATTTTAACCTTTGGAACGATTCTTTCCAAAGTGCTCGGATTAATTTACGTTATTCCATTCTTTCAAATAGTTGGTCGGGAAGGGACCGTTTTATATCAATTTTCTTATGTTCCTTATACCATTTTTATCAGTATTGCGACAGCCGGTGTTCCGCTTGCGGTCTCAAAATTTATCTCCAAATATAATGCACTGGAGGAATATGCGGTCGGACGGAAGCTGTTTAAATCCGGATTGGCGATTATGCTGGCAACCGGTTTTGTTGCCTTTCTAATCATGTATCTGGCTGCACCGACTTTAGCAGAAATGAGTATTGACGGTGAAAAGGCCAATCTAAGTGATGTTACGACTGTTATGCGAGCTGTCAGCTTTGCCTTAATTGTTGTCCCTTTTATGAGTTTGATTAGGGGATATTTTCAAGGGCACCAATCAATGGGCCCGTCCGCTTTGTCACAAGTAGTGGAACAAATTGTAAGGATCGTATTTGTTCTATTAGGGGCCTATGTGGTTCTGCATATGTTTCATGGGAAAATGGTAACAGCAGTCAGCGTTGCAACGTTTGCTGCATTTATCGGTGCCATTGGCGGACTCCTCGTACTGTTCTGGTACTGGTATAAGCGGAAACCGCATTTAGACGAACTGTTGCAACATGATAAAGGCACGATGGATGTGTCGTTGAAAGAAATATATAAAGAAATTTTTATTTATGCATTTCCGTTTGTTTTAGTAGGGATTGCTAACCCATTGTTCCAGGCAATTGACCAATTTACCTTCAGTAGAGCTATGGCAGAAATCGGGATCAAATCCAAAGTAGCGGAGTCGTTTTTTTCTATTTTAAATTTTGAATCGCACAAAATTGTGATTATCCCAGTATCCTTGGCAACTGCCTTTTCATTAACATTAGTTCCGAGTATCACAAAATCGTTTGTGGAGGGCCATAGAGATAACTTAACTAATCAGTTGAATCAGACGTTCCAGGTTTTATTATTTCTTACCTTACCTGCTTCGATTGGTCTGTCTTTACTTGCTGAGCCGGTTTATACTGTATTTTATCAGCACGATGCAATCGGTACGGAGGTTTTACGGGCATATGCTCCTGTAGCCATTCTTTTTTCCTTGTATTCTGTTACGGCGGCAATTCTTCAAGGGATTAATGAGCAGCGATTTACAGTATTAAGTTTGCTGATTGGGTTATTAATAAAATTAGCTTTAAATATTCCTTTGATCAAATTGATGGAAACCAGAGGAGCTGTCCTAGCTACGACACTAGGTTATTCGGCGGCTATTATTATCAACATCATCGTCATTAAAATCTACTCCCGGTATCAATTTCGGTTTGTCTGGCGAAGAAGTCTACTTATTGCTATTTTTGCAGGATTAATGTGGATTGGAACGGAGCTTACGTATAAAGGTTTATTATTATTTTTATCTCCAGCTTCCAAAATGCAAGCAGTGGTCATTATTTTAGTCAGTGCTATGGCAGGGGCAGGAATTTATTTCTATTTTGGCTTAAAATCAAGTC
Organism: Bacillus sp. JJ1764; assembly: GCF_036962145.1. NCBI lineage: Bacteria > Bacillati > Bacillota > Bacilli > Caryophanales > Bacillaceae > Bacillus > Bacillus sp. JJ1764. The sequence goes on from NZ_JBALNY010000006.1 coordinate 55,141, forward strand.
TGATCCGCCGTTTATTTGGCGATAAAGTCGACCGGATCATGGTAAAATTAAAAATTCCGGGAAGGAAGAAGTCTGTTGAGAATTGATAAATTGCTGGCCAATTTGGGGTACGGCAGCAGGAAAGAAGTCAAGCAGCTTTTAAAAAGCGGTGCTGTTAAGGTAGATGATACAATGGTAAAAGATGCCAAACAGCACGTTGATCCCAATACACAAACTGTCACCTTAAACGGTGAAGTAATTGAATATAAAGAGTTCATATACCTAATGATGAACAAGCCTCCAGGTGTGCTTTCTGCAACGGAAGATTATGCTGGTGAAACAGTCATTGATTTGTTAGAACTAGAAGATCAAGTGTATGAGCCGTTCCCTGTCGGTAGACTGGACAAGGATACAGAAGGCCTGCTGTTGATTACCAATGACGGTCAATTGGCTCATCGCTTACTCTCGCCAAAAAAACATGTTCCTAAAACCTACTTTGCAGTCATCGACGGGGAAGTCACCGAGGAAGATGTGTCTGACTTTGCAAGGGGAGTAGTGCTTGATGATGGGTACGAAACAAAGCCAGGTGAATTAAAAATCCTTAAATCAGGGATTCGCTCCGACATCGAACTCACCATCACGGAGGGGAAATTCCACCAAGTAAAGCGGATGTTTCAGGCTGTCGGGAAGCGTGTTGTTTATTTGCAAAGGATTTCCATGGGCCCGCTTCAATTGGACGAAACACTTGAACTTGGGGAGTATCGGGAATTGACAGATGAAGAAATGGAGTTATTGTTGGAGAACAAGGAAAAATAGTTCAAAGGAAAAGTCCTAGAGTTTTCAGCTCAAGGACTTTTTTTATTACTATCTTCAAAAAAGTTATACTCCCGAATGTTTTTAATCCACAATTTTGCATTTTTACCGTCGGTATCGCCAATCCACAAATCTCTCTTTATTTCGGCCACATCTTTAATTCTTAGCCAAGTAACCTTGTTAACCGATGATAGATAGCTTGGATTGTAATCACCAAAGTCCCTAGGTGGATTAGTTATTTTCGCTTGCTGTTGATTTCCTATCTTAATCAAAAATAGTGAAGGATCAGGTCGCTTTTTAGGGTCGTTCGACCATTCCATTTCCTTTACCCTTGAAACTAATAGTGAATGGTCGTCCTTCCAAGTGAATCCCATCTCTGCAAAATATTTCGGAGTCAAATTGATAGAGGTAAAGGCAGGGAGTTCCGTCACCTTCATGTTCTTATTTTTAAAACCAAACACAATCCTTCCGCCACCTGCAATATATCCTAGGCGATTTAGATGAGGTGCCCATTTAGCTACTCCTTCACCGTTTGTTTCATCAAGCACCTCGAAATGTTGACCGTCAGACGAAATGATACAGACAAAATCACTATCCATCGACCAAGATGCTGTTGGACTGACAATAAAGGAGATCCATTTTCCGTCAGGAGAGAACTGGAACCTTGTAGCATCAATCGCCAACAAACTAACATTGCCCTTTTTTAACTCACTGGGGATTGTAAAAAGTTTGGTCACATTTTTGGTTAAACTGGTGGATGCGTCCAAATTCCTTTCTAACCCAATTTTAAAAAGAACAGGATTTGTCCAGCCATCCGGCCTTAAGGATGCGCCTGAAGCCGCGATAAAAGAACGTCCATCTGGGTGCCACCCGAAATCTCCTACACCAAGTGCAATATTGTAAAATCGGTCGAGATTGGAAATATTTAATACCCCGCCGATTTTAAACGCAAGAAGGGTTTCAACAGGAGACCATTGTGGATTATATCCCTCAATAGCAATTCGTTTATGTTTTTTCGTTTCCACATTGTATACCCAGAGTTCCGTTGGATTTTCGCTCTCCCCTGAAACTTCCTTTTTAGATTCAACCTGGTAGGCAACCCATTTGCCGTCATGAGACCACTGTGGTTGATAGGTATATTTTGAGCCAACATGGGTTATTTTTCTCTCCTCTCCATTCATTTTTAACCAAAGATACCCTTCCCTGATAAAGGCTACACTTACCATATCCTCGATTGGCTTCGCCTGAGTGAAAACCGGCAGTACTAATAAAAAAATTAACAACAAACTTACCTGTTTTTTCATCCTTTCACCTCATCCTTAATGTCTATCAAATGGGGATGAAATAACGTTGTAAATAAATAGTAATTATTGAAGCTACTATATCTGGGTAACTTAATAAAAAAGTTTTATAAGGGGATGTGTTTATGAAATTAACACACGAGAAAGCGATTGAATTGCACGGTTTTAATAACCTGACAAAATCGTTAAGTTTCAATATGTACGATATCTGCTATACAAGAACGAAGGAAGAACGGGAGGCTTATTTACAGTATATTGACGATCAATATAGTGCTGAAAGGTTAACAAAAATCTTAAAGAATGTATCAGATATTATCGGAGCACATGTATTAAATATTGCTAGCCAAGATTTCGAGCCGGCGGGGGCAAGTGTCACTCTTCTAGTATCAGAGGCACCAGTTCAACATGGAACCTCTGAGGTTTTCGAGGAATCTCCGGGACCGTTGCCGGAATCCGTTGTCATGCAGTTAGATAAAAGCCATATTACGGTTCATACATATCCTGAATACCATCCAGATGAGGGAATCAGTACTTTTAGGGCGGATATCGATGTTTCGACTTGTGGTGAAATTTCTCCGCTTAAGGCGCTTCATTATTTAATCCGTGCGTTCGAAACGGACGTCATGATCATTGATTATCGTGTCCGCGGGTTTACTCGGGATAAGGATGGCTATAAATTATTTATTGATCACGAGATTAGTTCAATTCAAAACTATATCCCAGAAGATGTTAGTGACTTATTTGACATGATCGATGTCAATGTATATCAGGAGAATATTTTTCATACGAAATGCAAGTTAAGGGAATTCGATTTGAATCACTATTTATTTGGCTACACGAAAGACAAACTTTCACCTGAGGAGCATATTGAAATTACCGAAAGAATTAAACTGGAAATGGACGAGATTTTTTATGGGAAAAATATCGTCTAATAGGGGATTTACTAAGCTGTAAGAATATTTATTTGTCTCCTCCCATACATTTGAGTGGGGGGATGTCTATGCAATTTTACTATGGGAACCAGATGCCATTAAGAATACTGGATGAGGCTGAGTTTTGGAAACACCAGGAAGAAGAGCATACCGTTGTGATTCGGGAGCTGGTGAAGAATCTTGAACCACAGTTTATTGACGCTTTGAAAAAATGGGAAATGGCTCTGGCGGAAACCCACCAGCAGGTTATTCATATATAGAAACCGTTGTGAGATCAGGGAATCAAGTCTCGAATGAGCTATACCAGGTGATCCTTCAATTAGTGTCTCACTGCCTTAAGCAGAGCCTGGAGTTTATCAAGTTGTGCGAACAAATTAAAACCGAAAGTGCAGCCGTAAGCAGCAATTCCACAGCCAAAGTGGTTTTAACCCATATTATTCGTGAATCAGAATATTTTGTAGGAATTGCCCAAGCGTTGCTGTATAACTCTCAATAATATGGAAATCATTAAGGTGACTTTACTTATGTAGAGTGCCTTTATTTTTTGCTCTAATATCTAATCTTGGATAGTCGTTTATAAGATCCTGCAAAGTGAAAAACATGAGAAAACAGTCGCCAATAAGGCGGCT
>NZ_JBALNY010000006.1:58961-77457 GCF_036962145.1 Bacillus sp. JJ1764
GTCGCCAATAAGGCGGCTAGGAGCCCTCACGTGTAAAAAGCTAAAAGCAGAAGTCGTCAATCGAAATTCAATAGGATCCTTTAAGAACGCAAAACTCAATAAATAACAATTGACACGAAACCAAAAGGTGTTATATATTCTAAAAGTGAAACAAAATAGTTCTATAATAACCATTCAGGGGGAAAGCAAACATGGCAAATGAAACCTTACAAGATATTAAGTACACGGAAATTTACAATGCACCAATTACAAAAGTATGGGATGCAGTTGCGACCTCTGAGGGGCTAGCTGCCTGGTTTATGCCAAATGATATGCAGCCAGTGGAAGGACATGAGTTCCATTTAAATGCCGGTCAGTTCGGGATGTCCCCTTGTAAAGTAACAGAGGTAGACCCGCCAAACCGCTTGGCTTTTAAATGGGGCAAGGATTGGACTCTTACATTTGAATTAAAGGACGTAGATGGGAAAACTGAATTTACACTGATTCATTCCGGCTGGGATGCAAATCAAGTGACCGAGTTTGGTGCACCGCATACCGTAATTCGCAGCAACATGAACCAAGGATGGGCAGGTCTTGTGAAAAAATTGCAGGTCTATGTTGAGGTGTAAATAAATGCAAGCTGCATCATCTGCAAAGCATGATGTGTTTCAGGCCATTTCTGATCCAACCCGCAGAAGGATGCTAAAGCTGTTAAGTGATCAGGAATTGCCAATTACTGCCATTACGAAACACTTTCCCATGAGTCGAACCGCCGTATCCAAACATTTAAAAGTACTAGCTGATGCCGGGCTGGTACATGAAAGGAAGGTCGGTCGGGAGACTAGGTTTATACTTGAGCCGACTCCATTATTTGAGGTAAAAGATTGGCTCCAGTTTTTCGAGCTATTTTGGGAAAATAAGTTGGCTGCACTGAAACGCTTTGTTGAAATAGATCGTGAACCCCAACCAACCAATCCTGAGAAACCTCTAGCTTTAGTGGAGCTTGACCATAAAAATTAAAATAAAATGATACCGTCACCGGTATCATTTTTTTAATGCGATCCTTCTGCAGGTAATTTTGCATGCTGTACATGGCTTGTAAACCAGGCAATTGCGCCTGTGATGACCAGGTACAATAATAGGACTATAATTTGCTGCTCTAGTTGTGACCAGTCACCCAACGAGATGACATCCTGGAATCCCCGTAGAGAATGGGCCATTGGCAGGTATCGCCCGATAGTACTTAAGATTGGATTGCTTAATTCACCCGGGAATGTTCCGCCGCAGGTTGCCAGTTGCAGAACTAACAGTGTGACAGCCAAAAACTTGCCGGCCACTCCAAATAGGGTTACCAACATCAAGATAAAGGTCATAAAGGTAAAGGATACAATGAAACTTGATAATATGAACAATGGTACGCTGGCAACATGCACTTTAAAGCCAAACAGAATTACCAGGTCGACAAATATAGTTTGGATTAAACCTATTGATATCTTAAGTCCCAGTTTATTGATAAAGTGGACAGTGCCATTGACATTCCTATCCTGACGGCGACCTAATGGAAGAATATTAGCTGCCATGATCCCCCCGACATAAAGGGCTAATGATAGGAAATAAGGTGTTATACCTGTGCCATAATTAGGGACATCTGATAATTTCGATTCCGCTAACTTCACCGGCTCAGCAAACATCGTTGTCAGCGCATCATTATTGTGTAGCGTGGATGTTTTTTCTGCTGCATCGGTCAATTTGGTGGCTAGTTCTGTAGAACCGGAAGTTAAATGGCTTAAGCCATTTGTTAATTGGTCAGAGCCGTTATCTAATTGGGTTCCTCCGTCAGCCAATTGAATAATGCCATTGTGGAGGGAATCAAAGCCTTTCTCCCATTTCATTAAACCATGGGTAAATAAAACCGTACCATCTGATAATTTTTGGGCACCGTTAGCGGCCTCTCTTAGCTTGCTGCCAAAAGTCTCCATACCTGCTTTCAGTGGTACTTCACCTTGAACAAGCAAATCAACCCCTTTAACTAATTCAGTTTGCCCGGTTTGCAGTGAATCAGTAATAGAAACTAATGCAGCTGATTTAGCAAGAAGCTGCTGAAACTCAGGGTCATTTGCTGCATCGGAATGATTTTTTACATAAAGCTCAAGTGCACTATTTAAAGCATCTGCAGTCGAATTGGCGGCGGTTTGCCCCTTGACTAATTTGGCATTTCCCATCTCTAATGATTGGGTGCCAGTAGATAGTTGCTCCATTCCTGTATCTAAGGAAGAATACCCTTTTACCAACTGCTCCATACCGTTTGCCAGATTAGAGGAACCGGTATTAAGCCCGTTGACTGCTTGATTAAGGTTCTTCTCGCTTTCAACCAGTTTATTACTGCCATCTTTAAGCTTTTGTGAACCGTTATTTAACTCATGAATTCCAATAGAGAGATGATCCATACCATTTTTTTCCGTGATAGTTCCTTCATTTAGTTTTGACGCTCCGTTACCAGCATTCTGTAGTCCATCAGCTACAACTTGAAATTTCGAAAAAACACTCTCTGCATATGATTTGGTGATTTGATTGGAAAGTTTTGTTTTCATTTTTTCGATTGCAGTAGTGCTGATTTGTGAGGCGACAAAGTTTTTACCAGGATTGATTTTATAAATCAGTTTGGTTTGCTGTGGGTGGTCATCTGTCAATGTGGTGACTTTTTTAGAGAAGTTTTTAGGGATGGTTAAGGTCATGTAATACGTACCATTTTTAATCCCTTTGTTGGCTTTTTCTTGCGAAACAAATTGAAAATTCAAATCCTTGCTTTTTCTTAAATGGTCCACAAAATCCTTACCTGCATGGATTGGTTTGCCATCCATTTCAGCTCCCTGGTCCAAATTTACGACTGCAACAGGAAGTTTGTCTAATCGCCCGTAAGGATTCCAATACCCGGCTAGGAAAAAGCCAGAATAAATTAATGGCACTAGGATTAAAAAGATAAGTGCAATTCTTCCATGCTTGTGATGCCACATTAATTTTAAGTCTTTGATAATTAAATGAAGCCCCTTCATACATTTCCCCCTTCGTTTTTATAATGACTATATTAATTCGTTTTATTGAGAATGTATAATATATTATTAGACATAAAATGATAGCTTTAGGTCTATATATAATGAGGTGAAAAGAATTGGAATTGTTACAGCTTCAATACTTTCAAACGGTTGCTAAATGGGAGCATATGACAAAGGCTGCGGAGGAGTTGCAAATTGCCCAGCCATCCTTGAGTAAGACTATTTCTAGGTTGGAAGAAGATCTGGGGTTCCCGTTATTTGACCGGAGGAAAAAACAAATTTATTTAAATGAATATGGTCGCTTGTTTCTTACCCGGGTAAACCGGGTTTTTATGGAATTAAATGAAGGGAAACGTGAAATGGCTGAACTATCGGGAAAGAATCAGAACCAAATAACTCTGGCAGTCAGTATCCCAAGAGTACTTCCGGATTTATTGGGTTCTTTTCTAAAACAATATCCAGAAATCAAATTCCAACAGGTTCTTGCCTCCGCCTCAGAAATGAAGAGTCTATTGGAAAAAGCAGAAATTGACTACTGCATTTCTTCGGTCCCAATAGAGGGTAACGATATTATCTGGGAACCTATGATGACGGAGGAAGTGTTTCTGATGGTTCCTTCAGAGCATCATCTAGCTAATCAAAAGGAAATTCGGCTTGATGATGTGAGAGACGAATCGTTTATCAGTTTGAATGAGGGCTATGGATTTCGTAGTCTTACCGATGGATTTTGTCACAAAGCAGGTTTCGTGCCCAATATCGCATTTGAAGGGGACGAGCCAGGGGTTATTGGTGACTTAGTCAGGAAGGGGCTGGGAATCGCATTTATCCCAGCTATTTCCCTAAAAAACCATGCCAGCCAATATCCTAATTTATTAAGGATAACAGAACCACATTGCCAACGAACGATTGGCTTAGCCTGGTCCGGCAGACGTTATTTATCAGATGCAGCCCGTCACTTCCGTCGGTTTGTTGTTGCTTATTTTTCAAAAGAAAACAAGGAGTCAGCCTATTAAATAGCTGACTCCTTGTTTTGGTTAAAGGAAAGATTGGTTGTATGGATTCGCTTTTTGCCATAGAAAAAGGATAACACAACTAGAATAAGTAAAGTTGAAATAGAAACAATTGATCCAATCACGTTATTAGGATTAAGCAAGAATCCGATAAAAATAGCCCCTAATGAAACAACCGCAAAAATGGTGGTAAAAGGAAACCATTTGACCTTAAAATGAGGTTGATCTTGATATAACGGGCGGAGCTTTAATTGTGCAGCACATATGCCAATCCAGAGTAACATTACTGTGAATCCAGGAATCGTCATAAGGTAACCGATCACTTGTCCTGGGGTTAAGTAAGCTAAATATACTCCTGCAGCAATACAGATGCTTGTCATCATGATTCCGGTAATAGGAGTTCCATTCTTGGATGTTTTCTCTAACCATTTTGGAGCAATACCGCTTTGGGCCATCGAAAATAATGTCCTCGAAGTAGCGTAGATTCCTGAATTAGCCGCAGAGAGTACAGCAGTTAATAGAACAAAATTCATGATATGAGCGGCACCTGGCAAACCTGTCGCTCCAAAGACCTGTACAAACGGGCTATCTGCTCCAGTAACCTTATCCCATGGCATGATTCCACAAATAATTAAAATCGGCAGAATGTAAAAAATGATGACCCGCCAAACCGCCCCTTTTATGATAGAAGGCAGGACACGTTCACTGTCTTTCGTTTCCGTAACCGCGACCCCGATTAGTTCGGCACCACCGTATGAAAACATTACCACTAAAAAGGCACTGAACATACCGCTGATTCCATTAGGGAAAAACCCACCGTGATTGGTATAGTTTGAAATGGGATGATGCAAACCGCTTGGTATGATTCCAAATAATAGGGAAAATCCTAATAATATAAAAGCAATCAAAGCAAGGATTTTGATCCCTGCGAACCAAAATTCCAGTTCTCCATAGTATTTGACCTGGAATAAATTGATCCCTACAATGACAATGGCACAAATGAAGCTAAGCAGCCATAATGGAGTATCCGGCAGCCAAAATTGCAGAAAACTTCCAGCGGCTAATAGCTCAACAACCGTGACAAGAATCCAGTTGATCCAATAGAGCCAACCCACTATAAAGGAAACACGATCCCCAAAGGCTTTATGGATTAAATGCTGAACATTGTGATTGGGGTGTGCCAAAGCCATTTCACCTAAAGCAGCCATAACAATAAACAGGATAAGACCGCCAATTAAATAAGTAAAAATGACACTAGGGCCGGCAATATGTAATGTGTCAGAGCTTCCTTTGAAAATTCCAGTTCCAATCATGCCTGCAAGGGCAATAAATTGAACGTGACGGGGCAATAACCCCTTTTGTAAATTTTGCTGATTCTTTTTCATGATATGCCCCTTTCTTTATCACTTAAACGCTTTTAAGTGATAAAGTATTTGTTCTATTAATATAGCATATTTTTAAAAGTTGTCAATTTATAAACCGAAAAATATGAGTTCCCCTATGGTAAAGATTTTAAAAATAATAGTAATAATATTCTGTAAAGATAGTATCTAGTTTTTTTAAACAAAATAAATAGCACGCATTTATTTAGCGTGCTAAAAGAATTCATATATAAGTTGTATTTTCAAAGTTAAGACGACAACTTCACCTTCTTTTGAGTCGTTGTCCATTTTCCACGGCTTGGGCTTAATACTAAATCATTATAGGCTAAAACATTTAAATCACGTTGTATCGTGCGAGGAGTGATACCAAATTCCTCTACAAGTTCCTGCGTAGTGACAGTACCGTTATCGCGAATAAACATGTAGATACATTTGATGCGGTTTAACATCCGGTTAGTTGAAGGCTTCAAAGAACCACTCCCTATCCTTTTTTCAAACCTATGGCAAAACCCTGTATACCGACAGCCTATTGAAGAATCATCTTCAGGAATATGTAGTTTTCTTTTCCCCGCAGACATCTCCTTTACATGGGTTGGAGTGAAAACCTAGATGTCATACATCTAACCTTATTGTACCCATAATTTCAGAAAATTTCTACCAATAAATATAAATTTAAAATAATTGTCGAATTTGATTTGGAATGTCACCTCCGTGTTATCCACTTACTATAGGGTATGGGTGTTGGTACCTGGATTATGATTAATTATTGGAATTTTTAGACAAAAAATATTTTTTAAAAAAAGAAGCGGGACACTCCACTTCTTTTTCTACTCAGGCTGAAACAAATCGGTTGAAAGATACCTTTCCCCTGAGTCGCTGGCAATGCAAACGACAACGTCATCGGGTGACAATCGTTTTGCCACCTCTATTGCCGCATAGCAGGCTGCCCCGGATGAAGGACCAACCAAAATCCCTTCTTCTTTCGCAAGCCTCCGCGATATATCATACGCATCTTCGTCAGAGACTTGAAAAATCTCATCATATACTTGTTGGTTTAAGGTTGCCGGTATAAACCCTGGGCTTGTTCCTACTAACTTATGTTTCCCTGGTTTACCTCCCGATAAAACCGGTGATCCTTTAGGCTCAACAACATGAACAGTTAAGTTTTGATAGTGTTCTTTTAAAGCTTCTCCTGTACCGGTAATAGTGCCACCAGTCCCGGCAGCTCCAACAAACGCTGAAAGAGGCTTACCAATTTCGTTCATCGCCTCTATTATTTCACGGGCTGTGGTCGTGCGATGGGCATCTGGATTTGCTGGATTTTCGAATTGCATCGGGATAAAACTGTTTGGAATTTCTTTGGCCAATTCCTGTGCTTTTTTGATTGCTCCCGGCATTTTTTCATCTCCAGGAGTGAGAACAACTTGCGCGCCGTAAGCCTTCAATATATTTATACGTTCCTGTGTCATTGTATCGGGCATAATAATAATAGACTTATAGCCACGTGCCGCCGCATTCATTGCTAGGCCAATCCCAGTATTTCCACTTGTCGGTTCAATAATGGTAGCTCCAGCGATTAATGTCCCGGCTTTTTCCGCCTCCATAATCATATTATATGCAGCCCGGTCCTTCACACTTTTGCTGGGATTATAATGTTCAAGCTTCACATAAACCGCAGCACCATTCTTGGAACAAAGCGATTGTAATTTTACTAGTGGTGTATCTCCGATTAAATCAGCAATATTGTTGACGACTTTCATAAAAGGCATCCTTTCCTTTATCACTATATCTTCTATGATAAATAATTTTTCTATAGTTGTAAAAAATATCGGTTATCTTTTGCTCCAAATAGGTACAATGGTGTAAAAATAGACTAAAATAGATGAAAAGGATGAACCATGATGGAACAACGTTCGCACTATTTTTTTGCTGTAAAGCTTCCGAATGAAACAAAAAACATGATGAAGGGCCATATATTGGCATTAAAGGGGAGTTTACCCTTCAGCAGGTGGGTTCACCATGAGGACCTTCATATAACCCTTGCTTTTTTGGGCGGTGCTCCGGAGAGTAAATTGGCAAATGCCGATCTGTTGGTAAAAGCGGCGTTAAAAGATACTAAAGCTTTTCCATTGAAAATCAATAAGCTTGGTATTTTTGGAGATATAAAAAGCCCTAGAGTTTTTTGGGCTGATACGATGGAAAATGAAGAATTACAATTATTAAGAGGCCAGGTATTTTCTGCTTGTAAGGAAGCCAGTTTCCAACTGGAGTCAAGACCCTTCCGACCACACATTACCTTGGCCCGAAAGTGGGTAGGGGAGACAGTATTCCAACAGAGCCAATTAGAGTTATGGAATCAACTGCAGCCAGAACCCTTGTCTTTTTTAGCAAATGAGGTAGTTTTATATCAGACCCACTTGCAAAAAACACCAAAATATGAAGCCATTAGGACATATTCATTACAAACATAAGGGTTGATCTAATGAAACAAATCTACTTTATTGTTAATCCAAAAGCCAAAAATGGCCGCTGTGCTATGATCTGGAAAAGGCTTGAAGAACATTTAACTTCTGAGAAGATAAACTTTCTAGCCTTTTTTACAGAATACCCGGGACACGCTAAAAATATTGCGAATGGTATTGCTAAAAACAATGATCATGAAAAGGTTATGATCACCGTTGGCGGTGACGGAACCATGCATGAAGTCATGAATGGAGTAATAAAGCATAAACATATCACTCTAGGTTTTATTCCTGGCGGTTCCGGTAATGATTTTTCCAGAGGTTACTTGATTCCGTCAGAGCCACTTGAAGCTTTAAAGGTGCTGCTTCGTTTAATAAAACAAGAGCCTTCCTTGGTAGATTGTGGTAAGATCGACCATGAAGACAATACGGAACATTTTTTTATCAACAATATGGGGGCAGGCTTTGACGCGCTGGTTGCGCTTAAGGTGAATCAATCACGGATGAAAGCCCTATTAAACAAGCTGGCTCTTGGTCGTCTAGTTTATGTGTATTTCCTGCTCAAAGAACTATTTACGTATAAAACTTCAACGACTCATTTATTAATTGATGGGCAAAGGCATATATTTGAACAAACATGGTTTGTAACCGTTTCAAATCAACCCTTTTATGGTGGTGGCATGAAGATTGCACCTGCCGCTGATCCGCAAGACGGATTACTTGATATAACGGTTGTGCATCAATTATCGAGATTTAAATTATTACTTGTATTTATCAGTGTATACTGGGGAAAACATATATTTTTCAATGAAGTAAAAACATTTAAAGGGAAAAAAATCTCCATTGAATCCTCACATACGCTGAGTGCTCATGGAGATGGCGAGCAAATTGGATCAACACCATTATATATTCACGTGCAAAAACATTCCCTCCAAGTATTAACACGGAGGAGAAATGCGGAGGAAGTTGATGTGAAAGAGAGTGACACAAATGAACTCCATTGAAAGAAAGTTCTTTGCCTATTTGGATGAGATGAACATCGTTACCATTCTTCTACCTCTTTCTTATCACCAGGGTGTTTCATCTTCTTTCACGATTTTAGAGGATTCGGTTAAAACTCTTCTTCCAATTAAGCAGAACCTAATTATTGAACATTTTTATAAATATATTTGTCACTTGCCCATCGATATTGGTTTCGGAAAACAATATTGGATCATGGATGAGCATGGTAATAAAACAGATCTACAAATAGGAGCAGTGATCCGAACGGAGGCCTTCGATCAAACCTTTTATTATGATGGTGATGATTTAGGAATTGTTTATAATCATGAAAGAACCAATTTTAAGCTCTGGGCACCGACTGCCATACAGGTCAAATTAAAACTGCGTCCGCCTAATACTCAATATTCGGAAATTGTCAAAATGAAACGGACTGATACAGGTATTTGGCAGATATCAGTCAACGGTGATTTAGAGTGTTATCAATATAGCTTTCTAATCCAAATTAATCAGGAATGGCGTGAGGCCGTTGATCCTTATGCCACAGCTGTCACAGCTAATGGAGAGCTAGGAGTAATTGTGGATCTGAATAAAACAAGAAAGCCTAAATTGGAACTCCCACCTTTATTAAGTCCTGTCGATGCGATTATTTATGAAACACATATCCGCGACTTTACTATTCACCCAGATAGTGGTGTAACCCAAAAAGGTACTTACCTAGGGGCGGGGGAATTAAATACAAAAGGCTCCGATGGAGAGTTGACTGGTTTATCTTATGTAAAGGACTTGGGGATTACACATCTTCAGTTTCTCCCATTTCATGATTTTGCTGGTGTAGATGAGGTGAACGGCAAACAGGAGTACAATTGGGGATATAATCCTCTCCATTTTAATGCTCCTGAAGGCAGTTATTCCACAAATCCCTCAGACCCATATTCACGCATCACTGAATTAAAACAGTTAATTGAGCGAATTCATCAAGCTGGANNNACGTAGTCTATAATCATGTATTTATCCGTGAAGAATCTTCCTTTGAAAAAGTAGTGCCAGGTTATTACTTTCGCCATAATGAGCTAGGTCTTCCTTCCAATGGTACTGGTGTAGGAAATGACTTGGCATCGGAAAGAAGAATGGTCCGAAAATTAATCACCGATTCCATTCGGTATTGGATTGAAGAGTATCATATTGATGGTTTCCGCTTTGATCTGATGGGAATCTTGGATGTTGAAACGATGAATGAAGTGCGCCAGGTTTGTGACAGTTTCAATAAGGAAATGGTCATTATTGGAGAAGGATGGGATTTAAATACCCCGTTGCCATTTGAAAAAAAAGCTATCATCGCTAACCAGTCTGTATTGCCACGAATTGGACATTTCAATGATCGGTTTCGTGACCATATGAAAGGAAATACCTTTGAATTGACGGACAAAGGGTATGGCTTGGGAAATGCAAAATTACTGGAGGCAGCAATAGAGGCGGTAACAGGCAGCATTGGATTAAAAAACAAGGATACCCGTTTATTTGCTGAGCCGTACCAATCCGTTAATTATGTAGAATGCCATGATAATCATACTCTTTGGGATAAATTAATCGTGAGTTTTCCACAAACCAGCGAAACAACACGGATGAGCTATCACCGGCTCCTTACTGGCTTGGTCATTTTGTCGCAGGGAATTCCTTTTCTTCACAGCGGTCAAGAGTTCTTTCGAACGAAGCAAGGAGATGGAAATAGTTACCGTTCTTCCAATGAGATTAATCGGCTTGATTGGGAGCGAAAAATGCATTATAAAGAGAATGTTGAATACGTAAAAGGTCTTATTCAAATTCGAAAAAATCTGTCCTGTTTTCGGCTAAAGACAGCTGAAGAAATTCGGCAGCGTTTTCATACGTTGCCGGTATCATCTCCGTTAATTGGATGTATATATAAAATGGATGATTACGAGGTTATTTTATTGATTAATCCTTCGCAATCAGCCCAATATGTATCGATTCCAGAGGGGGATTGGAGCCTAGTGGCTAACCACGAAATGGTGGGAATTACATCCAATGTGATGGTCAAGGATGGGGAAGTTAAGCTTGAAGCTATTTCTTTAAATGTTTTGTTAAAAAAATACTTGCCTGAGATTACTTGACGAAAAATGCCGATTGGGGATAAAATTTAGTAATATGGCTATTGTATGAAATGGTTTCAATAGCTTTTTTTTATGGGTAAATTAATTTTATTCCTCTGGATTGTAGATTTTATCTTGGTGGTTGGAAAACCAAAGAACGGCATAATTGAAGGTGAACAACTTTGGAACATATATTAGGGCAAGAGTGGGAAATTACTCCTGCTGGAGGCGCTACTGGCGAAGCGTTTTATGCAGAGTTTGAAGATCAAAGGCTCTTTTTAAAACGGAACTCTTCGCCATTTTTGGCGGTACTATCGGCAGAGGGCATTGTCCCCAAGCTTGTTTGGACGAAGAGATTGGAAAACGGTGATGTCATAACAGCTCAGCAATGGCTTGAAGGGCGCGAACTGAAGCCTGCTGATATGGAACAGAATCTGGTGGCAAAATTATTAAAAAAAATCCACTGTTCTGAACCAATGCTTGGCATGCTAAGCAGACTGGAAAAATCACCATTAAATCCGGAAATGATCTTTTACTCAATCATCAAAGACCTTGATGAAGAAGTACTTCAACTGCCTGAAGTATCAAAATCATTAAGTTTTTTAACGCAAGAAGTTAAAAATGTTTATTGTGATGAAAAGGTTGTTTGTCACGGAGATGTAAATCATAACAACTGGCTGCTTACAGAAGACAACCAGTTGTATTTAATTGATTGGGATGGCGCGATGATTGCCGACCCGGCAATCGATTTGGGTATGCTTCTTTATTGGTACATTCCCGAGGAAAATTGGCAGGAATGGCTTAGCATGTATGGTGAAGAGCTGACAGACCATTTAAAGCTTAGAATGAAGTGGTATGTAACCCTTCAAACCCTGTCTTCCATTCAATGGTATAAGAATAAAAACCGCCTTGAAGAAATGAATTACTGGATTGATTTTTTAAATAAACTCATTTAATCAGGAAAATTGTCCAATATCATTTACCCATTGTGACAGGTTCTCTTGGTTAGCCAGAATATGTTGATCTAGATCAGCAGTTTGCGCGCCATTCTGGCTGTATTGATACACTTCTTGCAGGATGTTTTTAACATTTTGATCAATTTGTGTATTGACCATAAGTGATTTTACCAATCGTTCCAACTGTTCGCATTCAGCCACTGATCCACAGCAATCCGTTTGGTGATTATTTAAGATATCTCTTAGTAATGTTACTTGATCGGCATGACTTAACGGCATAATGCTACACCCTTTCAACTTAAGTTTAAAAAAGGAATTCACCTTTAGGGTGTGGATTCTTTTTTTGTTTATTCACTTGCATCAGAAAAAGCTTTCATGATATGGTTTGAACGAAATATGTGTTAGGAGTGTCAACATGAGACTTAGAAATAAACCTTGGGCAAAAGAAATGATTGAACAGCATCCTCAATATATTGTCCCAAATCCGGAAATGAATAAAGGAAAATGGCAGGAAGTTTTTAACAATCAAAATCCGCTTCATATTGAAGTTGGAACTGGAAAAGGTCAATTTTTAATTGGAATGGCAAAGGCTAATCCGGATATCAATTATATAGGCATTGAATTGTTTAATAGTGTCATTGTTGTGGCACTTGAACGTCTGGTGGAAGCTGAGCTGCCTAATTTAAAGTTATTAAATGTAAATGCTGCTGATCTTGGTAAATATTTTGCCAAAAATGATGTGGAACGTGTTTATTTGAATTTTTCTGATCCTTGGCCGAAGAAACGTCATGCCAAAAGAAGATTAACTTATAGAGATTTCTTAAAGCTTTATGAAGATGTTATGGTGGATGGGGGCGAGATTCATTTTAAAACGGATAATCAGGGGCTGTTTGAATCATCGCTGATGAGTTTTTCGGAGTATGGTCTATTGTTAAAGTTTATTAGCCTTGATTTGCATAATAGTGACTATGAAGGCAATATTATGACGGAATATGAACAGAAATTTTCAGAAATGGGCAATCGGATATACCGCTGTGAAGTTAAATATCAAAATGTTCAAGATGACAGTTCTAAATAGAGCTGTCTTTTTTTTATTTCCATGCTCTATTGCAGGGTGTTGTTTATTTCCGCTCCGATCACAAGGTGTTAATATACATTATGCTTCCATCTTACCTTTTCCAATATTATCCGATAGTGTTACACTTATCTTACTAGAAAAAAGGGGGCATGTAAGATGGAATCATTATCGATTGGGAAGGTGCAATTAACCTGGCTTGATGGGGGTATGACGAATTTAGATGGCGGTGCCATGTTTGGGGTTGTTCCTAAACCATTATGGTCTAAAAAATATCCGGCAAATGAGAAGAATCAGATTGAACTTCCTACTGATCCAATCTTTATACAGGTTGATGGGAAGAACTGTCTAGTCGAATCTGGGCTTGGAAAAGGCAAATTGACCGAAAAACAGTTAAGGAACTTTGGGGTTACAAAAGAATCTAATTTGGAAGCATCTTTAGAAAGTTTAGGACTAAGTCCCGAGGAAATTGATTATATTTTCATGACACATATGCATTTTGATCATGCCTGTGGATTAACAAAATTGGTTGATGGGGAGTATGTGTCAGTGTTTCCTAATGCTAAAATTATCACTTCTAAAGTGGAATGGGATGAAATGAGGTCTCCTAATATTCGGTCAAAAAATACATATTGGAAAGAAAATTGGGAGGCAATAGCTAACCAGGTGGAACCATTTGAAGAAAAATGGACAATGGGGCCGATTACTATGGTCCATACCGGCGGGCACAGTAATGGACACTCGATTCTAATGATCGAGGATGGCGGTGAAATGGCCATTCACATGGCCGATTTGATGGCGACTCACGCCCACCAGAACGTGTTGTGGGTCATGGCATATGATGATTATCCGATGGATTCCATTTTTGCAAAGGAAAAATGGCAGCAGTACGCTATGGAGAAAAATGCCTGGTTTACCTTTTACCATGACGCCTTTTACCGGGCTGTAAAATGGGGTGCCGATGGGCAGATTGTTGAAAGTCTAAAAAGAAACAGATAATGTAAAGCCGCATCTGCAAAAGATGCGGCTTTTGATTAGGAGGCTTGCGTGTCCTCTGTTATTTTATTTACTTCTAAGAGAGTTCCAGTTAAAGCATCTGCGACAAATTCATACTGTTCATTTACTCCATCTTGATTCTTAGAAATACCACCTTTATATATCTGGTACTGAATATGTTGTTTTTCAAAAGGTTCTGCCACCATATGGATCCATGAGCCGCTGATGGATCCGTTTTGCTTAAATTGTTTCTTGACCTGTTCTAGTACTTTTTCTGGTGAGACCTTTGTCTTTTGACTCACTATTTGTGTAGCCGCATAGCCGCCCAATGCTCCTATTGCGGCCCCTATTAAAAACGATTTCCATTTCATTTCATTAACCCCCAGACCCTATGGTAATTGGAAAAAATTACATCATTACTCCCATTTTTAGTATAACTTATTTTTCTCACAGAAGATAATAATTTATAAAAATGGAAAGAGTGAACATTATTCTGTAAAATAAAGGTGAATATACATAAATATTAATGAAAAAACCAAAAGGAGCAGGACAATGAACGAACAAACACTTAAACTGTTTCAAACGCTAACAGAACTTCCTGGTGCACCGGGTAATGAACATTTAGTTCGAAAGTTTATGAAGGAACAATTGTCCTTATACTCGGATGAAATCATTCAGGATAAATTGGGAAGTGTTTTTGGAGTAAAAAGAGGCAGTGAAAAAGAACCTGTCGTCATGGTGGCGGGACATATGGATGAAGTCGGCTTTATGGTAACGGCCATTACCGACAACGGTATGCTGCGCTTCCAACCACTAGGCGGATGGTGGAGCCAGGTTCTCCTAGCACAGAGGGTGCAAATTATGACTCCGAATGGACCAATTATAGGCGTTATTGGTTCCATTCCTCCACATTTACTGGATGAGTCTAATAAAAATAAGCCAATGGACATTAAAAATATGCTCATTGACATCGGTGCAGACGATCGTGCCGATGCCGAACGAATTGGAATTAAGCCGGGGCAGGCCATCCTCCCAATCTGCCCGTTTACCCCAATGGCCAACGAGAAGAAAATTCTCGCAAAAGCGTGGGATAACCGATATGGCTGTGGATTAGCCATTGAATTGCTTCAGGAGCTTAAAGACGAAACATTGCCAAATACCTTATTTTCAGGGGCAACCGTTCAGGAAGAAGTAGGACTAAGAGGGGCACAAACAGCGGCAAACATGATTAAACCAGATATCTTTTTTGCGCTTGATGCCAGTCCGGCAAACGATATGAGCGGTGATAAGAAAGAATTTGGACAGCTTGGAAAGGGAACTTTGCTTCGTATCCTTGATCGATCAATGGTCACTCACCGGGGAATGCGGGAATTTGTTCTTGATATGGCTGAAACTCATAACATTCCCTACCAGTATTTTGTGTCCCAGGGAGGCACAGATGCCGGACGTGTTCATCTTTCCAATCATGGCGTTCCAAGTGCGGTTATTGGCGTATGTTCACGTTATATCCATACACATGCATCAATTGTTCATGTTGATGATTATGCAGCAGCGAAGGAATTGGTCATTAAGTTGGTTAAAGCGTGTGATAAAACAACTGTAGAAACAATTAAAGCTAATAGCTAACAATCAGGGAGGCATGACGAATGCCTCCTTTGGACTGTATGAAAAGAGGGAAGGCAACATGAAAATAATTATAGGTTCAAAAAATCCGGCAAAAATTTCTGCCGTAAAAAATAGTTTTCAAGATGCCGAAGTGCTGGCATTGGATATCCCTTCAGGTGTAAACGACCAGCCGTTTTCCGATGAGGAAACGATCCAAGGGGCCATCAATCGCGCTAAAGGTGCATTAGAGTCGGGGCAAGGTGATCTTGGAATTGGTCTTGAAGGTGGAGTTCAAGAAACTCCTAATGGGTTGATGATCTGTAACTGGGGAGCATTGGTGACTCGACATGGAGAACCGATTATTGCAGGCGGGGCTAGATTCTCACTTCCGGAGGAAATTGCCATTCGATTGCGGGCAGGAGAAGAGCTTGGACCCGTCATGGAGAATTACGCCAATAAGAAAAATGTTCGAAAACTTGAAGGTGCCGTGGGCATTTTTACAAATGGAATGATAAATCGCTCAGAGATGTTTACCCATGTCATGAAGTTGTTGGTTGGACAATGGGAATATCAAAATAAGTGATATGGAATAATAGACTCGAGGTATTTTAATGGACTGTACATTCCTATGACTGTTATGATTTAAAAAGAGACCATCAAAAGTCAGTATTGCAATGGGGGCGTTTAAAGATGAAACATTTAGAATCAATGGAGCAATTCGAGCAGTTGCGAGAAAACGGAAAGACCATTTTTATGTTTTCCGCTGATTGGTGCCGTGACTGCCGATTTATCGAACCATTTATGCCGGAAATTGAAGCTAAATATCAGGACTATACGTTTATTCATATTGATCGTGATCAATATATTGATTTATGCCAGCAACTTGACGTATTTGGCATTCCAAGCTTTATTGCTTTCGAAAACGGCAAAGAACTTGGCCGATTCGTTAGCAAAGATCAAAAGACTCAAGAGGAAATCGAAACGTTTATTACCGGATTAAAATAAAACAGCAAAAAAACCTCCATCTCCCTTTTGGAGAAGGGGGTTTTTTGCTGTAAAATAGGCGTAGGTTTGGAGGGAACAAAGTGAAAATGGATAGCCTTAAAATGAAAAGGGAGCTGGAATCCCGTCTGGGCGGAACAGACAGAGTGATCACCTATGATCGTGAAAAAGATCAGCTGCGGGTGGAAAGTGCGGTAACCAGAAAAGGAATCACCGTATCGTTGCCAGGAATCATTGCTAAATGGCAGAATGAAAAAGATAAAGCTATTGATGAGGTTGTTTACTATATTGAAGAAGGCCTAAAGGCAATGGAAAGTCAAATTCAGCTGTCACATCACGAAAAACGAATTTTTCCGGTCATTCGCTCCACATCCTTTCCAAAGGAAGCGGAGGAGGGAATCCCGTTTTTAATAGAAGAACATACAGCCGAAACAAACATTTATTACGCCTATGATATGGGGAAAACGTATCGACTGATTGATTCGCGGATTATGGAAAAAGAAGGATGGGAAGCACAAAGAATCAAGGAAATTGCCTTATTCAATGTAAGGTCTCTATCCACGTCAGTAAAAAAAGATCAGGTTGCCGGAAATAGCTTTTATTTTCTCAACACGAATGATGGCTATGATGCCAGTAGGATTTTAAATAAAGGGTTTCTGAGTGAAATGGAGAAACAAATAAACGGGACCATGGTACTGGCGGTACCGCACCAAGATGTGTTAATAGTGGCAGATATTCAAAATGAAAAGGGATACGATATATTAGCACAAATGGCAATGAGTTTTTTTGCCAGTGGGCGAGTGCCGATTACAGCTTTGTCATTTTTGTATGAAAATGGTGAGTTGGAACCAATTTTTATATTAGGAAAGAATAAATAAGGAAAGATCACTTGGAAAAGTGGTCTTTTTACATGAAAGATTCCCATTTTAGACCCATTTTTTAATATATTTTTGACTGATTGCAAAGATTTATGTCGAAAAACGAATAAATACTGCTAAAATAGAGTGATAGAAGTACAAGGAAAGAGTGATAGTTTTGAGCTGGATCCAAAACTTATTTCAAAAGTTGAAAAGAGAAGAAGATGATGAAATAAGCGAATTTCTTTTACATAGCGAGCGAACAGTGAATGCCCAATTCACGATTCAAACCGAGAATGTGAAGGATGTTGATGTAAAAATAGCTTATCAATATCCGAAGTCTTCCTCAGGTGATTCCCTTTTGGAACACAATAGAAGGAAACCAGAAAATCGAATACCTAGAAAAAATANNAAACAAGCCACCAAGTAACATCAGCTGCCAAAACCTCTGAAAAGAAAGAGCTGCCAAAACCAAAAAACGAGACATCAAGATTCCGTGGCCCATTTCATCCAACCGAAATACCATCCCCAGTCTTTGGATTTCAACGGCCTAAAAAAACAAATGCTGTTATTGAACATGAATTAAGTCATTTTATTAAGGGAATAGAAGAAAAACCACTTCAGCTTGCTGAAGCAGACCAGACGATGAATCAAACTGAAATGACTCAAAATGAAACTTCTCAATCTGAACAGACAGTTCCCGTACAAGAAATAAATGTAGAAGTACCTGCCCAGGAAAAAGCACAGCCGCAGGCAGAAGTAATCTCCGAGCAAAAATCAGTTCCAATTGTTTCTGAGGAAGTTGAGGAGGTAACGGAAGCAAGTAAGGAAGACTATGTTCAAGAAAACAATGAACAGCCGGAGGAACAACAAGCTCCGCCGAGAAGACAGCGAGCACATCTTCCGTTTAATGTAATGATGCTAAAACAAGACCGTGAAAAATGGGAGTTCCGAAGACGGGAAAGAACCGAGCGTCATTCAGCAGTACAAACAATAGAACAATCAGCTG
>NZ_JBALNY010000006.1:77614-79286 GCF_036962145.1 Bacillus sp. JJ1764
ATAGAACAATCAGCTGAACAAAAGGCACCACAATCCATAGAACAACCAGCTGAACAAAAGGTGCAACAATCCATAAAACATCCAGCTGAACAAAAGGTGCAACAATCCATAGAACAACAGGTGAAACACCCAGTGGAACAATTGACAGCTGTTTCTCAGCATCTAGCAGGCATGCACCACACCGCTAATAAACAGGAAGTAGACATTGTTTCACCGGTGTTCAGTGAAGGTTATTATAAGTTTCCGGAACCAAGCCTTTTAAATCCACCTGTTTCAGAATTGCAGGACACAGAATGGCTCTTGTACCAGGAGGAGCTGTTAAACCAAACATTAATTAATTTTAATGTTGGTGCCAGCGTTGTAAATGTCACTCAAGGACCTTCCGTAACCCGTTTTGAGGTACAACCTGAACCAGGGGTAAAGGTTAATAAAGTAACTAATTTAACAGATGATATCAAGTTGAGCTTAGCGGCAAAAGATATCCGAATTGAAGCACCGATTCCAGGTAAGCACACGATTGGTATTGAGGTGCCAAATAAAAAATCGCGCCCAGTTCAAATCAGCGAAATTATTAATAGCCGCATTTTTAAGGAATCTAGTTCTCCATTAACAGCCATTTTAGGTCTTGATATTGCTGGAAATCCGATTGTAACGGATTTAAAGAAGATGCCGCATGGACTGATTGCCGGTGCGACCGGTTCTGGTAAAAGTGTATGTATTAACTCAATATTGGTCAGTCTGTTATATAAGGCAAGTCCGGATGATTTAAAACTTCTGTTAATTGATCCAAAAATGGTCGAGCTTGCTCCTTATAACCGTATTCCTCATTTAGTTAGCCCTGTTATAACGGATGTCAAGGCTGCTACGGCAGCGCTAAAATGGGCAGTTGAAGAAATGGAACGGCGTTATGAGTTATTTGCCCATACTGGCGTCCGTGATATTAACCGTTTTAATGAATTAGCAATGGAGCATAAACAGTATTCCGACAAGCTACCTTTTATTGTAATCATTATTGATGAATTAGCAGACTTAATGATGATGTCTCCTGCAGACGTAGAAGAGGCCATTTGCCGAATTGCGCAAAAAGCAAGGGCATGTGGAATTCATCTGATTGTGGCAACACAAAGGCCATCAGTAGATGTCATTACGGGATTAATAAAAGCAAATATCCCTACCCGGGTGGCTTTTTCCGTTTCCTCTCAAGTCGATTCTCGAACTGTCATCGATATTAGTGGGGCGGAAAAATTACTTGGCCGAGGTGATATGCTCTTTTTAGAAAATGGAGCCTCCAAACCAGTTCGCTTACAGGGCACCTTCGTGTCGGATGAAGAAATCGATGTGGTCGTTGCTCATGTGAAAGCAGAACGGGAACCAGAATACCTGTTTGAGCAGGAGGAGCTCTTAAAAAAGGAAGTTGTCGCCGAATCGGAAGATGAATTATTTTATGATGCCTGTGAATTTATCCTTTCACAAGGTTTAGCATCTACTTCAAGCTTGCAGCGCCGCTTTAAAATTGGCTATAATCGGGCGGCAAGGCTAATGGATCTACTTGAACAAAACGGGTACATTACCGGTGCAAACGGAAGTAAACCGCGAGAAGTTCTTTTGACGGAGGCGGATTTAGAGGCGATTCAGGTGCCGATTCACAATTAATCTTGGCATTGTTTTAAAA
>NZ_JBALNY010000006.1:79299-93452 GCF_036962145.1 Bacillus sp. JJ1764
GGTGCATGAAAATTCTAAAAATAGTTTTTAAGAATGAACAGTGATATAATAATAAAATGTGAATTTAACTTAACTAGATGTTATGAAGCATCTATTTTTCATGTAAGCAAATAAAGTCAGATGTCATATACTGTTTTACAGATAGACGTTGCTTGGAGGTTCTTCAATGACTATTTACCATTTTGTAGGTATAAAGGGGTCGGGAATGAGTGCACTGGCACAAGTTCTTCACGATATGAAATTTCAAGTACAAGGCTCCGATGTGGAAAAACGTTTTTTTACACAGCTTGCTCTTGAACAGTCCGGAATTAAGATTCTTCCTTTTCAAAAGGAGAATATTCAACCGGGGATGACCATTATTGCGGGAAATGCTTTTCCAGATACGCATGAGGAAATACAAGAAGCAATGGAGCTCGGACTTCCGATTGTACGTTACCATCGCTTTTTAGGCGATTTTATGCAAAACTTTACAAGTGTAGCCATCGCTGGAGCACATGGTAAAACCTCGACGACAGGTTTGCTTTCTCATGTCATCGCAGGGGCTAAGCCTACTTCGTTTTTAATTGGAGATGGGACCGGCAAAGGTGAAGAAGGGGCCGAATATTTTGTCTTTGAAGCATGTGAATATAGAAGGCATTTTCTGTCTTATTTCCCTGATTACGCCATCATGACCAATATTGATTTTGACCATCCAGATTATTTCGCAAATATAGATGATGTATTCTCGGCTTTTCAGGAATTAGCTCTGCAGGTTAAAAAGGGGATTTTTGCTTTCGGAGATGATGAACAGCTTCAAAAAATTCAGGCTAAAGTTCCTGTTCTATTTTATGGCTTTGGTGAAGAAAATGATTATCAGGCTGCCAATATCGTCAAAACAACAACTGGCACTAGTTTTGATGTGTTTATCCGGAATACGTTCTATGATTCATTTACCATTCCAACGTTCGGAGATCATAGCGTTTTAAATGCCCTTGCCGTGATTGGTTTATGTCATTATGAGGATATTGATGTTGAAATTGTGAAAGAAAGACTGACATCCTTTGGAGGGGTAAAACGCAGATTTTCTGAAAAGACAATGGGCAGCCAAATTTTAATTGATGATTATGCGCATCATCCAACGGAAATCAGAGCAACCGTTGATGCGGCTAAACAAAAGTACCCGGATCGCGAAATCATCGCTGTATTTCAGCCGCATACCTTGTCACGGACTCAAGCATTTTTAGACGACTTTGCTGAAAGCTTGCGTCTTGCTGACAAAACCTATTTGTGTGAAATTTTTGGCTCTGCACGTGAAAAACACGGTAAATTGTCTATTCAGGATTTGCAAGAAAAGATTCCAGGTTCCGAAATTCTTTCCGAAGAAGACACCTCTATTTTGAGAAGTCATGAAAACAGCGTGATCCTGTTCATGGGAGCTGGCGATATCCAAAAATTCCAAGAATCCTACGAAAAGCAATTAAATATCTAAAAAAGAAGATGTCAGCATTTGTTGGCATCTTTTTAATATGCGAAGAGAATTCCGATAAAAGAGGTCTCCAGGGAGAGCAGCGGAAAAGCCGTGAAACATTACTCTTAACAATGAAAATTTTTATTTTTCGGCAGGAAATAACGACAAATAAAAGGAAGTAGTATAAGATAATTATCGAGGTTTAGATCTCAATTAGAAAGGTAATACATAATGATAGACCAGATGGAGGTTTTTACAAATGCAGATTATTTTATACCTGAGCGTTGCCTTAATTGCCATCGCATTTTTGATTCTTGTCATTTTCTTATCGGCAACGCTTAAATCACTTAAATTAACCCTTAACAGCGTATCAGATACGTTAAAAGGGTTAGAAAAACAAGTTGAGGGTGTTACCACGGAAACCACGGCCTTGTTGAAAAAAACTAACGCTCTTGCTGAAGATATCCAAGATAAATCAGAACGGATCAATAGCGTAATTGAAGCGGTACAGGATGTAGGAGCCTCAGTGAAAAAATTTAACGGCTCTTTACAAAATATAACTAACACCATTGATAAAGAAGTCGAGGACAATAAAGAAAAAATCTCGCAAATTGTTCAATGGAGCAATGTATTTTTTGAAATAAAGGAAATGTGGCAGTCCAGAAAACAAGAAAAGACAGAAAATAACGTTCCACAGCAGCAGAGGATGCGTTCACACTAATTAAAGGAGGTAGACATGATGTCTAAAAAAGAGTATGAAGGACGTGAAACGAATCAAAGCAGAAGGGATGATTCTTCTAATCATTTTCTGCTTGGTGCCATTGTCGGTGGGGTAGTTGGCGCAGCAGCAGCACTGCTTCTTGCTCCTAAGGCAGGAAAAGAACTACGAAATACACTAACAGGCCAGGCAGGAAACCTTTTAGAAAAAACTGAGCCATTGCGGGAAAAAACGATATCCCTCTCACAGGGAATTGCCAAGCAATCAACAGGATTATTTAATAAGGGAAAAGAGAAACAGGGCGAAGAAGATTCTGATACAGCCTATATATCTTTAGAATCTCCTCAAAATATTTCTACTCCGTCAAAGACATCAGGTAAATCCACGCTAAATAGTGAAGAGCTGCGTAAAAAATTGGCAGAAACTCAAAGGGCTCTGGAGGAAGAAGAGAGTAAAGTAAAACTATAGGTCTGTTTATTTGTTTACGATGCGGTGAAGTGTTAAAATGACTTCACCGCATCTTTCATATGGAGGTTATAAATCATGCTTAAAAAAATTGAATCTGTTGAGCAATTTGAGGAATTATTGACAAAAGAAGATACGTTTTATTTGTTGAAGCACAGTCTTACTTGTCCAATCAGCCATGCTGCTTATCAGGAATATGAAAAGTTTTCTAAGGAACATCAGGAGCTGCCAACCTATTATTTAGCTGTTCAGGACTCAAAACCACTTTCTAACGAGATTGCTGAAAATTTCCAAATTAAGCATGAATCACCTCAGGCGATTCTTTTCACTAAAGGACAGCCATCGTGGAATGCTTCCCATTGGAAAATCACCAATAAATCCTTAACTGCAGCGGTGGGAGAAATTTAATCATTTATATTTCACATCTTGTCTATGAGATGAATACATTAAATAAATACACCTTACATATTCTTTAATGCTTAAAAGCGTCGAACTGTTAAAGAAAAAAGAGGTGACAAAGTATTTTTTATCCGTTATAATAATCCCTAATTATTAAAAAGTTTTAAAAAATTTAAATTTTGTGTCTTGTGAACCAGTTTCTATACCAATTACGGTATTATCTGATTTGCAAAAGAGAGGACGGGGACGAATGATGGGCAATAATGAATTAGAGCAATTAAGAACACGCGTGGATGAACTGAACTTGGAATTGTTGAGATTAATAAATGAGAGAGCTCAACTCGTCCAAGAGATTGGACGGGTTAAGGAAAACCAGGGGGTATACCGTTTCGATCCAGTCCGCGAAAGAATGATGTTAGATAAAATTAAAGAAAATAATGATGGACCATTTGATAGTGCGACTATTGATCATATTTTCAAGGAAATCTTTAAAGCAGGATTAGATTTACAAAAAGATGACCATAAAAAGGCATTACTAGTTTCCCGTAAGAAAAAGAAGGAAGACACCATTGTCACATTAAAAGGTGAAAACATTGGAGACGGCAAGCCTCATTTTGTTTTCGGTCCGTGTTCCGTTGAATCATACGAGCAAGTGGCTGCCGTGGCAAAGTCTATGAAAGAAAAAGGTTTGAAGTTATTGCGTGGCGGTGCTTACAAGCCAAGAACCTCTCCATATGATTTCCAGGGACTGGGTGTTGAGGGATTAAAAATCTTAAAACGGGTTGCCCAAGAGTATGACATGGCTGTAATCAGTGAAATCGTCAATCCAGCAGATATTGAAATGGCACTTGATTATATTGATGTGATTCAAATTGGTGCAAGAAATATGCAAAACTTCGAATTGTTAAAAGCAGCAGGTGCAGTAAATAAACCAGTATTGTTAAAAAGAGGTCTTTCAGCAACAATCGAGGAATTTATCAATGCTGCTGAATATATTATGGCGCAAGGAAACGGACAAATCATTCTTTGTGAGCGGGGAATTAGAACCTATGAACGTGCAACTAGAAATACATTAGATATTTCTGCGGTTCCAATTTTGAAACAAGAAACTCATTTACCAGTCATGGTGGATGTCACTCACTCAACAGGAAGAAGAGATCTATTGCTTCCGACGGCAAAGGCTGCCATTGCAATTGGTGCTGACGGCGTAATGGCTGAGGTTCATCCGGATCCGGCAGTCGCGTTATCCGATAGCCAACAGCAAATGGATTTAAATCAATTTGATCAATTCTACAATGAATTACTTTCGTCTAACTTTGTCCGCGTTTAATCGAATAGAGGGATAAAACGCTTGAAAAACCTTCTGCTTCATTATGCAGAAGGTTTTTTCAAATTATGCGAAAAATGTTGAAAATGCAATTGCGGCTTTCTACATCTTATCGTATCATTAAATAGATAATAAAGATTGTATACTATCTCACAATGAAAGTATGAGTAGATTTCATTCATATGCTATAAAATAAAGTAAACAAGGTACGCTTTAGGAGAGTGATGCAAGTGAATAATATAACAATTTATGATGTTGCCCGTGAAGCCAATGTTTCAATGGCAACCGTATCTAGGGTAGTTAATGGAAATCCAAATGTAAAACCGGTAACACGCAAAAAAGTGCTTGAGGTTATTGAAAGATTAGGGTACCGCCCAAATGCTGTAGCAAGAGGTCTTGCAAGTAAAAAAACGACAACTGTCGGAGTGATTATTCCGGATATCTCCAATATTTTCTTTGCCGAACTGGCACGTGGTATTGAAGATATCGCCACTATGTACAAATATAATATTATTTTGAGCAATTCCGACCAAAGTAAGGAAAAAGAATTGCATTTACTTAACACCATGCTAGGTAAGCAGGTAGATGGAATTGTATTTATGGGTGGAAACATTACTCTTGACCATGTTGATGAATTCAAAAAATCACCTGTTCCAATTGTTCTTGCAGGTTCTATTGAACAATCTGAAACCATTCCGTCTGTAAATATTGATTATGAACAAGCTGCTTATGATTCAGTTAAAGATTTTATTGACAGAGGTCATAAAAACATTGCATTTGTTATGGGACCACTTCATGAACCCGATATTTCCGAGAAAAAATTGAATGGTTATAAACGCGCACTAAGCGAAGCTACTATTCCTTACAATGAAGACTTGGTGATTGAAGGGGATTATACGTACGATTCTGGTCTAGAAGCATTTGACAGGATGCTGGAGATTTCAGTAAGACCTACAGCAATCTTCGTGGGTGCTGATGAAACGGCACTTGGTGTCGTTCATGGTGCAGCAGATAAGGGTTATAAAATCCCTGAAGACTTTGAAATTATTACATCGGACAATACCAGATTGTCACTGATGGTTCGCCCGCAGCTGACTACCGTTGTGCAGCCTCTTTATGATATTGGCGCAGTAGCAATGAGATTATTGACCAAGTTAATGAATAAAGAAAAAGTCAGTGATAACATCGTTGTATTGCCGCATCGAATTGAACACCGAAAATCAACTAAGGAATAATAGAAGGTTAGCCGTTTGGCTAACCTTTTTACATGGTCTTTTCACTTTTTTTGCTGCTGCGAATGGGGTAAAGCGCTTTTTCAAGGGTTATAAAATTCTTTTCGGTAATTTCAGGCTTTCTTGGAATCGGCGGGTACAGATTATCTGGATCGTCCCATTGTGTAGGCAATTTAACGGGAGCTATTTTTTGCCATTCTTCCGTCCATTCAGGTGGTAAGAAACCGAAACCAGTTGCATTTTCGGTCATTTCCAGCCAGATTAAGGACCAGGCTCTTGGAACAACTCGCCAAATATCATAGCCTCCTCCGCCAACGGCAATCCATTTACCACCGCAGTATTGATGGGCCATTTCATGGGCAAGCCGAGGTATTTCCCGGTAAATTTTCATGGTTGCTGATAAATGGGTTAATGGATCGAAATAATGTGAATCTGCGCCATTTTGAGTCAGAATAACATCCGGTTTAAAAAATTCCGCTATCTCTCTGAAAGCAGTGGAATACGTCTGCAGCCAAGATTCATCTTCGGTAAAAGCATCAACAGGGATATTAAATGAATATCCGTATCCAGAACCTTGACCACGTTCATTGATGTTTCCTGTACCCGGAAATAAATATCTTCCTGTTTCATGAATAGAAAGAGTGCATACATTGGGATCATCATAAAATGACCATTGAACGCCATCTCCGTGGTGGGCATCGGTATCAACATATAAAACTCTAGCATTATACTTTTCTTGTAAATATTTAATCGCTACTGAGCTATCGTTATAGATGCAAAATCCGGATGCCTTGCCACGAAAACCATGATGTAGTCCTCCACCAAGATGAACCGCATGTAAGGATTTTCCGGACATTACTTCATCTACAGCTGTTAAGGTGCCACCTACTAATAAGGAACTGGCCTCGTGCATATTGGCGAAAATGGGTGTATCTTCCGTACCCAAACCATAGTTTTCAGCTATTTCTTCCTGAAGCAGCCCATGGCCTGCTTTTTTTACAGCTTCAATATAGTTAGGATCATGGATGAGTTTTAATTCTTCTTCTGATGCCATTCTAGGAGGGATGATTTGTGTGGAATCTAATGCATTCATTTTATGTAACAAGTCTACCGTTAACTTAAGCCGGAACTGATTAAAAGGATGATGGCTGCTGAATTTATAATTCAGCAGTTCTTCCGAATAGACAAAGGAGCAGCGGTCTTTCATAGTGAAATCCCCGGTAGATTAGGCCATAAAACATGATAGCCGGAACTTCTTAGCTCTTGAATGAGTCCGGTAGGGTTCATCAATTGGACCCTGATTACTAGAATTTTAAATTGATCATCCTGTTTGTCCGGGTAAACTAGTACACTAAGAATATTAGCATGACGCTTATGAATGATGCCTGATATATCGGATAGAACTCCGGTTATATCCGGAACCCTAATTTCAATTTGGGATCCTGGCTGATGAACACCCATTAATTCAACCATCGTTCGTAATAAATCTGTTTCTGTCACAATCCCTGCCAATTTGTTGCCATTTACAATGGGAAGACAGCTAATCTTATGTTCATAAAACAAGCCTGCAACTTCTTCAACAAAGTCCAAAGGATGTCCGGTAATGATGTCCTTTTTCATGATGAGTTCCAACGGCTTTTTTAAATCTTCGGGATGTTCATTTGTATGAAAGATGGACGGTGTTGCCTCTTTAATATTGGCAACCGTAACGAGCCCCACAAGCTGATTTTCACTGTCAACGATGGGAATATGTCTTATTTTTCTTGTTTCCATTAATGTTAAAGCATCTTTTATCGTATCCGTTGAAAAAAGGGTGGCAACATCCGTTTTCATTATTTCTTCTACGATCATGAGGATTCCTCCCAGATTCTTTTAGTACATAAAACGATTCATAAATCTTAACCGATCAAATTTATGGATGGACTCGGTATCAATCCGTTTGCCAATTTTCGCCATTAAACAGTTGGCGGGATGAGAACAAATCTCCGGATCATCGGTTGCATACCATTCTAAGCCACCTGCATTCATCATCTTTTCCATAACCTTGCGATATTCCCAAACATTTAAATTGGTTCTTTTTAAATCCCAATGCCAATAATACTCAGTTGTAATAATGATATAGTCTTCCATGGCATCATCCATCATCGATACAATAAGGAGATTTTTGCCGACAGCAAAACCTCTAAATTGAGGAATGACTTCAATTGCACCTAACTCTATTAAATTATCTATTTTTCCTTCTGACCATCGTTCCAAAGGATCTGGATATAAAAAAGTTACATAGCCGACTATAGTATTTTGATGGCGTGCGATTATGATTCTTCCTTCTTCTAGATCAGCAATTCCGATTAGTGCTTGATGCTGCTGTGCAGGCTGACGAAAAGCTACGAGATCTTCATGAAAGTCATAGCTTGCAAGTTTATCGGATGAAATAGGACCTTCAATAATTAATTTACCATGAGGAGTTTTTAATTCTTTTGCATTATAGGTTTTTTTATGTTCCATTTGGTCACCGCCTGGAAAAATCTATAGTGTTTCCATTCTATTATACATGAAATTGGAGATTTGAAAGTGTTTTCACGAAATTTTCTGTCATATTTTACGTTAAAATAACCATTTACACATGGTAAAAACAGGGTATTTATAAAAAAATATTTTTAAAAAATTGTGAATAGTGATAATTTGTACTATAATTATCTCAAAATCTATTTCTTTTAAGGGGGAGAATGAATGAGAGTGGAAGCGTTACCAGTAGTGCAGGGCGATCATAATTTACATAATTATGATGAAACCTATAAGAATTTTGACTGGAAAGAAACAGAAAACCAATTTTCCTGGAGCGAAACCGGTCTTGTCAATTTGGCCTATGAGGCTATTGACCGTCATGTCAATACATTCCGAAAGAACAAAGTGGCGCTTTACTATCGTGATGCAGTACGGGATGAAAAGTATACCTTTAAAGAAATGAAAGAACTGTCCAACAAGGCTGGCAATGTTCTAAAAAATTACGGTGATGTTGAAAAAGGCGACCGTGTCTTTATTTTTATGCCGCGATCCCCAGAACTTTACTTTACTGTTTTAGGTGCGATTAAACTTGGGGCGATAGTTGGCCCATTATTTGAAGCCTTCATGGAAGGGGCTGTAAGAGATCGATTAGAAGATAGTGAAGCAAAAGTACTGGTAACAACTCCTGAATTGTTAGAACGGGTGCCAGTGAACGAATTACCTGCACTGAAGCACATTTTTCTTGTCGGAAAAAATGTGGAAGAGCAGGGGCCATATGTGGATTTCTTAGCAAAATTGAGCGAGGCAAGCAAAAATCTAAAGATTGAGTGGGTGGAAAGAACAGATGGCTTAATCCTCCACTATACCTCCGGATCTACTGGTAAACCAAAAGGTGTATTGCATGTACATAATGCGATGATTCAGCATTATCAAACAGCTAAATGGGTCCTTGATTTAAAAGAGGATGATGTTTATTGGTGTACGGCTGACCCAGGTTGGGTAACAGGGACTTCCTATGGAATTTTTGGACCTTGGTTGACAGGAACCTCTAATGTTATTATAGGTGGACGTTTTAGTCCTGAATCATGGTACAAAATGATTGAAGACTTTGGGGTAACCGTGTGGTACAGTGCACCAACAGCCTTTAGGATGTTAATGGGTGCCGGTGATGAGCTGGTGAAGAAATTTGATTTGAGCAGTCTTCGCCATATACTAAGTGTTGGTGAACCTTTGAATCCTGAGGTTGTAAAATGGGGGGCAAAAGTATTTAATAAACGAATTCATGATAACTGGTGGATGACAGAAACGGGTGCTCAGTTAATCAGCAACTATCCTTGCATGGAAATTAAACCAGGATCAATGGGTAAACCGATTCCAGGTGTTCAAGCAGCCATCGTGGATGATCAAGGAAATGAACTTCCGCCATACCGCATGGGAAATCTGGCTATTAAAAAAGGCTGGCCATCCATGATGCATACAATTTGGAATAATCCGCAAAAATACGAATCATATTTTATGCCAAATGGCGGTTGGTATGTGTCCGGCGATTCAGCCTATATGGATGAGGACGGATATTTCTGGTTCCAAGGACGTGTGGACGATGTAATCATGACGTCTGGTGAGCGTGTGGGTCCGTTTGAAGTTGAGAGTAAGCTTGTTGAGCATCCTGCAGTGGCGGAAGCCGGTGTTATTGGAAAACCGGATCCGGTTCGTGGCGAAATCATTAAAGCTTTTATCGCATTAAGAGACGGCTATCAACCTACGGAAGATCTCAAAGAAGATATTAGACAGTTCGTGAAAAAAGGCCTTGCTGCACATGCAGCTCCAAGAGAAATTGATTTCCGTGACAAGCTGCCAAAAACGAGAAGCGGTAAAATAATGAGACGTGTATTGAAAGCATGGGAACTTAATTTGCCAACAGGCGATCTTTCAACCATGGAAGACTAATCAATATAGAAAAACAGCACCGAGAATTTAAACTCGGTGCTGTTTTTTAAGGCAATTCCACTACATTAGAAGGTGATGATTCTTTACCAGCAATATCGACAGCCTTTACGTAATAGCTGCCACTTCCGGCATTATACGATAATTTTGAGCCACTCTTTATGCTGGCAATCTTTGATTGGCCCTTATAGAGGCGATAGCCAATGACATCATTATCACCGGATGATGTCCAGGAAAGGGTATTTCCTGATATTGAGAGGGTGACAGAATTAGGGTTTTTGCCATTGTCCACCATTTTAGCGTCAGGGACAAGAACATTTCCCCAACGTCCCCTGTCAGGAATCAGTTGATTGATGTTTCTGAAGTTTCTCCCAACCATTCTCGTGATAAAGTCAGGATTTAAAATAACTCCTGATTGGGCAAATTCTTTTGGCGTAGAGCTTAAAGCCATATATTTTTTGCCATTTATAGTTACATACTTGCTTTCAATCAAGCTGTCATCCACTTTAGTCGGAACATGATTAACGCTAAAATAGTCACTTTCAACTAATCCGGCCCTAGAACAAAGACTTGAAGGCAAGAGACCTGAAATCGCACAATAAGATCGCTTCACGATCCCTTCAGGCATTGGGAACGCTTCTTTAGGGGCAACCAAGTCTGGCTTAATTTTATAAGCCGCATTCATTAATTCTGCCCATAAATAATTCGTTCTTTGACTATACGACAAACCAGAAGTCCTTAAAGATTTAGGTGTATCATAACCAGTCCAAATGCCAAAGGTGACATTCGGGTTAGTGGCAACAAACCAGGAATCAATGTACTCATTACCTGTACCTGTTTTGCCAGCCCAATCAGAACTGAAACTTAGTTTGCTTTTAATTCCTGCTGCTGTTCCCATTTTAATAACATCACGCATCATATCAAGGGTTAAATAAGCCGTTTGTGGTGTAAAGACATCAACTGGTTTCACCTCGTGCTTGTAGATGACCTTTCCGTCTTTATCCACAATTTGGTCGATTAAATAAGCATCAATAAATTTTCCATTATTGGCAAAAGTACTGAAGGCATTTGTGTTTTCTTCAATGGTCACCCCGTTTTTCAAGGAACCAATTGCGGTTGCAAGATTGGTATGGTCGTCTTTTCGAAGTGATGTGAATCCCATTTTTTCAAGATACTTTGCCGGGTCTTGATTAACAATTTCTGAATAAAGCTTAACAGCTGGAACGTTATACGATTTAGCTAGTGCATATCTTGCCGCCACAATTCCGCTGTACCGTAAATCATAGTTGCGCGGCCACGGTGAGCTGCTGGCAGGATTGAGCCGCAATTCTACGTCAGGTAGAGGTGTTCCCGGTGAAGCTTGTCCCAACTCAATAGCCGGTCCATAGACAAGCAGCGGTTTCATGGTAGACCCGTTTTGTCTTATGGCATTAGTCGCGTGATTGACTTGCTGCTTATTATAATCTCTTCCACCTACAAAGCTGATTATGGCGCCAGTTTTGTTTTCAATCAGCATAGCTCCAACCTCAACCGGCTCCATCACAGTTACTTGCTGGCCTGTTTCTGGATCTGGTTTTGCCTGGGCCTTATCCGGACCATAATATTTATAATTATCCTTTACCACTTGCATGGCGTCATAAATATCTTTATTGATGGTTGTATGAATTTCATACCCATTTTGTCGTAAGGCATGACTTGCCAGTGTTTTATATTTATAAAAAAGGTTATCATCATTTTTTAAATCTTTTTCTTCATATCCGTCTTGTTTAGCCAAAACGGTTGTTAGTACCTCGATGGAGCGTTTTTCAATTTCATCCGTTAGCCATGGATAGTTATCATGTGGATTGGTGCCTGCTGGAATAAAATCCTTTGTAATGTCGTATGCTAATGCTTCTTGATATTGTTGTTTATTGATATAACCGCCATCAAACATTCTTTTTAAAACTGTTTTCATTCGTGTAAGCCCCGGCTCTAGGTTGGTTTTCACCGTACCTTGGTTCGTAAATGGTGTGTAACCAAATGGACTTTGCGGTAATCCAGCAATAAAGGCAGCTTGCGGCAGAGACAGGTCTTTTGCATTTTTTCCAAAAATTCCTTTGGCTGCAGCCTGGACACCGGCGATATTTTTACCGGAAGAATTTCTCCCAAAAGTCGCAACATTTAAATAGGCTTCAAGAATTTCCTTTTTGCTGAAGAATTTTTCTAAACGAAGGGCAAGTAATATTTCATTTGCTTTTCTTTGAAAGGAAACTTCATTGGTGAGAATTTGGTTTTTGATTAACTGTTGGGTAAGTGTACTCCCGCCTGATTGAATCGACGAATTTGTTACTTCCTGAAAGAGAGCACGAAAAACAGCTTTTGGCACGACTCCCTTGTGTTGGTAAAAGTATTCATCCTCTGTAGCAATAACCGCATTGATCAGGTTATCAGAAATTTGATCTATCTCTACTTCTTCACGTTCGAGATCGGTCCTAAGCTTTCCAAGATAGACGTCATTAGCAAAGTATAATTGCGATGTTTCCGTGTAATTATATATATCCTTCTTCATGTTTTCATAGGAGCGGACAGGTTCATCTTTTACAAGTGAGGCAAAATAGCCTGCACCGACACCTGTAGCAAAAGCTCCTCCCAGTATTACGACTGTCAAGACAATCAAAAACAGATTCCATAGAACCTGATAGGTAATGCTGGCGCCTTTAATGGTTTTTCTATGTGTAATAAATTGTATGATCGATTTTGTTTTTTCCAGCCAGCCCTTTAATTTTTCTTTCATTTGAATGCATCACCTCAACTTAACATTATATCATAATAGAGATGAAAATATTGACAACCTCTTGCATTTTTCTGAAATTTCTAGTTTTCGTTTGACATCAGTCGAAATGTATGGTAAAAATGCTTTAATTTAAATAATAAAAGCTGTGAAGGGAATCAATTGTAGTCTTCTATCCCTGTGTGAAGAGAGGCAGCGGCTGGTGAAAGCTGCCACATATAGAAGAATGAATTACATCCTCGAGCTGTCTCCGTGAAGGTAAAGTAACGGAGAACGGATTTGAACCGTTATTTGTTCCAAGGTGGAGGAGTTATTCCTCAAGCCGAGTGGTACCGCGTATTTTTACGTCCCTGCATATTTGCAAGGGGCGTTTTTATTTTGACTGGAGGGAATATAGTGGATTTATTACAAGATTTGGCGTGGCGTGGCATGGCATCATCTATCAACAAACCGATGAAGAAGGACTAAAAGATGTCCTCAATACAGATCATATCTCACTTTACTGTGGGGTTGATCCAACAGCAGACAGTATGCACATCGGTCATTTGCTGCCGTTTTTAACTCTAAGAAGATTTCAGCAGCAGGGCCATCGACCAATTGTTTTAGTTGGCGGTGCAACAGGATTAATTGGAGATCCAAGTGGTAAAAGTGAGGAAAGAAAGCTCTTAACATTAGATACCGTTCAACAAAATGTTGAGGGAATTAAAAAACAGCTTCAATCGATTTTTGAATTTGAAGGTGAAAATGGTGCCATTATGGTGAATAACTATGATTGGGCCGGTTCGATGGACGTTGTTACTTTTTTACGTGATATTGGGAAGCATATTGGGGTAAATTATATGCTGGCAAAGGATACCATTGCCTCTCGCCTTGATACGGGTATTTCGTTTACTGAATTCACTTATACGATTTTACAGGCGATGGATTTCCTTCATTTATTCGAAAATCACAAGTGCAAATTGCAAATTGGCGGCAGCGATCAGTGNNGAATTGATCCGTAAAATTCATCCGGAAAACTCTAAAGCATTTGGATTAACCATCCCGCTTGTTACAAAAGCAGATGGCACTAAATTCGGAAAAACCGAAAGCGGTGCTGTATGGTTGGATCCTGAAAAAACAACACCATATGAATTCTACCAATTCTGGATTAACACAGCAGATGCGGATGTTGTAAAATACTTAAAAATCTTCACATTTTTGTCTCATGAAGAAATTGAACAACTGGAAAAAGCTGTGGAGGAAGAGCCTCATCTTCGTAAAGCCCAAAAGGTATTAGCGTAAGAAATGACCCGTCTAATCCACGGTGAAGCTGCATTGGAACAAGCGATTAAAATTTCTGCAGCATT
>NZ_JBALNY010000006.1:93465-93762 GCF_036962145.1 Bacillus sp. JJ1764
ATTGTTCAGCGGTGATGTGAAAAGCTTGAGTGCTGGAGAAATCAAGCAGGGCTTTAAAGACGTACCATCATTTGACGTAAATGCTGACTTTGACGGTAATTTAGTAGACCTGATTGTTTCA
The DNA here is from genome assembly GCF_036962145.1 of Bacillus sp. JJ1764. Taxonomy (NCBI): domain Bacteria; kingdom Bacillati; phylum Bacillota; class Bacilli; order Caryophanales; family Bacillaceae; genus Bacillus; species Bacillus sp. JJ1764. The sequence continues at coordinate 93,587 of NZ_JBALNY010000006.1, forward strand.
GCGAAAATTTCTCCTTCCAAGCGCCAAGCCCGCGAAGATATCACCAACGGCGCCATCAGCATCAACGGTGAAAAAGTGACTGATTCCAATTATGTATTGGGTGATGCAGACAAAATCGAGGGGCAGTTCACGATTATTAGAAGAGGGAAAAAGAAGTATACCCTCATTAAAATATT
>NZ_JBALNY010000060.1:0-7385 GCF_036962145.1 Bacillus sp. JJ1764
TTTATTTTCATGGTAGTTCAATTAAAAAAGAAGACTGCCGCATAAAGGACCCTTTAGTTGAACAAGAGCCCCTATCAAATGCTCACTTATAAATTATTAGTAAAAAAATTCAAATAATATAGAATTTTAAATTCGAATAATATAGAATATAACCATCTAAGGAGGGATTACTTTGCAACACATTTATTCACCATTATCGCAAGAGAAGTTACATATATCCGTTGAGTCTTCACCTGTTTGGGAGGCTGTATTAGGTATAGCTGCATATACTCACAGCAAGCTTCGTCATACTTTTGAGCATGATGAAAGGTGGTTAAACCATCAATCCAATATGTCAGCAAAATTAGTAAGCAATTTAAAGGAAATCGAACAGACAAATTTATGGTACGGCTTACTGATGTTGCAACATAAACTTTGCTCTTCTAATATTCAAGATTTTTCGAATGGAATCTATGAAATGGAACCAGAACTGTTTTATGAAGCATTATTACCCTATATGGACAGAGCTAATGAGACTTTAAGAAAGAAGACAGCTAAAAATTATAAGAATACAAACTCCTTTATTCAGTTTGCAGCTAATTTTAACGACCATGAATATCTCCGTGGTTATGTCCTTTCTTTAGTGCAAAAAGAACGTGTCGAGATAATTGGATTGTTAAACGATACAATTTCTGAATGGTGTAATTGGATTAGTAAACATGAGGATTGGGGGTTATGGCTGCAAGCCCTATCTATTGAACAAAAGAAGTACAATGTTATTGATGTTTCTAAACCAGTAGAAGAAATTGAACGTATTACGGGTGGAACAAAATATCTCCCTGAACCATCTGTTTGGCATGTAAAACTTATCCCCCATGTATCCTATCGCCCTTGGGTTCTAGAACTAAGGACATCTGAAACAAAATTATTCTTTTATCCATTAAACGAGGATGCATTATTAGGACCAGGTATTCCTCCTCAGGAGCTTGTCCAAGGTCATAAAGCATTGGGAGATGAATTACGGTTAAAGTTACTATATCAAATATTAAAAGGACCCTATTCCCTCCAAGAATTGAGCACGAAATTTAATGTTTCAAAAACAACTCTTCATCATCAACTATCATTGCTAAAAGCTTCTAAATTCATTCGAGTAGAAAAAGGTATTTATTCAGCAAACACTGTACAAATCCAATCATTCTCTAAACGACTCAATCAATACCTTGGGGAACCATTATGATTAAAAAAAGATATTCTAATTCGTTTATATCCCTCTGGATTGGTGAAATTATCTCTGAGTTTGGAGGTGCTGCTGGAGGGATAATAAATGGGCTTTTATTGTATGAGTTCACAGGCTCGAAAGAATGGATGGGAGTTCTTTGGTTTGTATACTTCCTACCTTCGTTAATTTTGCAAGGAATAAGTGCACCATTTCTTAATCATGTAATAAAAGAGAAGATGCTTAAAAATATCCAATTAATTCGTTCAGGTTCCTATCTGTTCCCCTTTATCGGTTATCTAAGTGGAACCGAACTAGGAATAATAGGAGGATTGGTTGTACTACAAATTATTTTAGGACTTTTGCAACCAATATATGCTAGTCTATCATTCTCACTTTTACCTGATATTAGTGAAGAAAAACAGCTCGTTCAAACAAATAGCCTGTTAGATGGAACCATTCGACTAATGAGCTTTATCGCCCCTGGTATTACTTCCTTGCTACTTTTATTCATTCCTCTACACGTTATTTACGTTATTTCTAGCATCATGTTCTTACTTAGTTATCTATCACTTGCACAAATCCCTTATTCAAGTACAAATAGGGTAGCAACTTGGTCGAAAAAATTCTGGTGGAAAGAGTTACAGGCAGGGTATGAAACCTTCTTTCAGCTTCCAGAACTATTAAGACTCACTTTTCTTTCTTCGACAGTCCAGTTTGCAGTAGGGGTAACGATGGTTTTAAATGTTCCTTTTATTCGAAGCGAGTTAAATGGACAAGCGTGGGAATACGCCATTTTTTCTGGGATGTTTCCTGTAGGTTATGCTTTAGGGATGGTGCTGCTGTCCAAACTAGCTAAAAACAATATAACGATGTATCTTGGACTTATAGGTGGTGGCTTTTCTTTTATCCTATTGTATTTTGTTGAGTCTATCCCCTTTGCATGGACTTTCGAACTTCTAGGGGGAGTGTTATTTCCCTTATATAATTCCCAAAGTGCTGCTATCTTCCAACAAAAAGCACCTAGGGAACGTTTATCACAATTGAGTTCTGTCCGCCTTCTTTTTTTACGGGTAACAATGCCACTTGGAATTTTGTTTGCTTCTTCACCATTATTAGAAATAAGTACAAGACTATCCTATTTACTAATTGGTACTTTCATTGTACTTCCAGGCATTTATTATTTTATTACCACTTTAATTGGTTATGTCTCAGAGCTAAAAGAAAAGAAAGTAACTAAAACCAGTTAGAATTATTAAAAGGCGTATGTTGATATACATACGCTTTTAGTATGTTTATTTAACTGAACTGCACCTTTTGTTCAAGAAGAAAAGCGACCCTTACTCCACAATCTCGCCTGGTAAAAGAGCAAGGTTTATCGGAGAAACCCGTTTTCTAAAACAATTGATATACAAAAAATTCAAAAATACTATATATTTAAATCCCTACCGATCTCAACAGTTGTCAAACTTGACTTATGACACGCCAAAATAAGCATTTGTTCTACTTGTTTTTCAAATGATAAGTTTTTGCCTAAGATAGGCCAACGGAACCAATATAGGTAATCTTCTACCGCAATCATTTATAGTGTAACTTATCCAAAGGGAGAATTAGATTCCTCGTTTAAAATGCTTAATGTTAACAGTAATGTTAAATTACCAATTGGCGGAACAAGTGATGGGAAACTCGACGAAATAACGAATGGCGAAAGAACAACTATTGTCCGAAAATTGGTTTTTCAACAATTCCTTAAAAATGTGACCTTAAAGGTTTCAACTTCTTATAATGAAACTCATTCTCCAGTGAAAATGTAATCCCTTACACAAAAAGCGTGCTTAGATTAATCTATGCACACTTTTTAATAATGAAACAGCTTATTAAGAAGATGTAATTACCGTGGAAAACGAATATTTCTTCTGGTTTTATAACGCTGTGTTGAACTCTTGTTATTCTTCTCCACTAAACTCTAAAATATTTAAACCCTCGGATGCTTCAGGTGCTTCAAAAAATTTAGTAACCTGAATGAACACCGCTTCCGTGTCAAAAGCTGCTCTTTCGGGTTGTTCGTTACGCCTTTGTGCAATTTGACGTAAGCATTGCTCGTTATTTAGATTAAGGAAAATTAGTTGATGGCTTGCATTGATCTCGGACGCTATATCCAAAAACCACTTTCGTAGTTTTTGAGTGTTAGCTGGAAAATCCATCACTACATCTGTACCGACACTTAATATGTTTTGGACATGCTTTTTCACCAACGGCTTAAGCTGAGCTGAGAATTTAAGATAGTCTTCAAATGATGCAATTTGATTGGGATAAAGAGATGAAAGCCATTCATCCTCAGACAACAGTACCGCCTGTTTATCTATAGACAATTGTTTTGATTTCGTTGATTTTCCTGCTCCCATTTTTCCACAGAAAAAGTAAAGTGTCCCTAATTGGTTCATATTTATTACCCCTCTGTTGATAATTTAGATATATCTAATATACCATTATAAAGATATAGAACTGGAAGAAATATTCAGGCAGTTACTAGAATATGTTTGAGTTTATACCTTAATTGTAATTGACCACTCTGTTCATATTATTTGGTCTTATTATAACAGTAGCCACGGTAGAGCGTAATTGCCAATGGGGCTTCGACCATACTTTTCCACCGACGATCAATGAAGGCTTAAAGATGCGACAGTTGCTGTAGAAGTTTGTTCAAATGTCCTACCTCATCACCAAGTCCTGAAAAAAAAGCCCGATCTTCTGCTTCTACAGCTTGAACGGCGCGTGAAGCTAACTCGTCTCCAGTCATGGTTACAGATATGATGTTCGCTCTAGAATCCTTTGGGTGAGGTCTGCGTTCAATGTATCCTTTTTTCTCCAGTGTCCTTAGAACCTGTGAGGTGACATTGATATCCATCTTTACATGCTGAGCCAATTGAACTTGTGAAATACCTGATTGAACGTTTTGTTCGTTTAACCATTTGCATGAAAAGAGGAGAACAAATTGTGGGTGGGTCAATTCAAATGGTTCTAATGCCTTCCTCATTGCCCTCTGCCAAATATTTGTCACCTGCCATAGCATAAAACCAGGGCTTTCCCCTGCATTATTGAATTTCGAACTCATATATGCTACCGCCCTCTCTTTTTAACATGATGTCCGCAATAACGCGAAAATCTTCCTCCAGTATCTCAAAATGTCCGAATCGAAACGAGTAGCCCCAATTTTTAACGCCACGTGTAAAGCTTAGCTTCTCCAAAAGGGGCCGGATCTTTGCTTCCTTACACTCCATATAACGAATGTTACGACGAAACGGTACGAATGTTTCGGACATCCGGTATTCATAAACATAATCATCCAGCACCTGACCGATAGCGGTGAATGCTTGCAGCGGATCCCCATCTTTCATATCCGTTTTTGGTGAATAATAGATAAGCCAATCACCCGGTTGCATCCTTCTTAACGGTGCTGCCTTCCCATGACAAAGCTGAGCAAAACCGCCTTCTACTCCCCTGCTTACATGGGAAGCAGAAACCACACCAATCCAATACCGACATGCCTTCCCCATGATATCATGCTTCATTTTGACGTTCCTTGTCTAGTGCTAAAGCAACTAGTCTCTCCATTGTAGATGGGATACCTTTTACCATATGTGCCCCAAATTTGGGACCCAATTGTTCCGAGTTGATCCCCCTTATCGTTACCCTATGGGTAACCTGCATCTCTCCAGCGGATTCCATTAACACATGTGTGAAATGAATTTGAATGCCTGCATTCGGGATGTCCGTAACATCTGAGAAACCTTGTAGGGGATTGACCTCCGTCAATTCAAATGGGAGAGGATCCTGTCCGACTGGCTGCAACAAACCTCGTGCCCCTTTAACAAATGAACCTTCTAACAAAGCACTTGCGATCCCCTTATCCCACTCTGTCCAAGTGGAGATATCACTATAAAGGTTCCAAATCGTCTCTGCTTTTGCTTTCGTCGTAATGGTGTGCTCAAATTGCCACATGGTTAACACCCCTTGAATAGTATTTATTTATATTATATGTATACATATTATATGTGTCAATACTATATATCTAATCAATCACAAGGTAAATTTGTTTTGTACTTGTCTATTTGAGAATCAGGTATTTATGAACTATTCTGCTCAGCTACTACATCAAGAAAAAAGACCGCGCAGCGATCTGGTATCTCTAGCTCTCTCAACCCTTTAGTGTAAGGTATTTGTTCACGAATTTGCTTAAAAAAGCTTAAAAATATTTTTTTAGGTTATCTTATTCATAGCTGTTTTTTTATTATTTTCCGAACTCCCTCTATTGTAGCCCCAATATGTCTGTATTTTTAGGTCTAAAACCAAGTAGACGCATCATTGCAACAATTTGCCCTTTATGATGAAATTCATGTGTAATAGAATGAGTTAGTGATTGGTGTGGCGTTTTTCTAATAGCTCCACTGCCAATCTTCCAAGAAGGTTCTTTTTCGATAATATCATCAAATTTATCGGAGTATTGTTCAATTACAGTATCTACATATTTGTCCGCTTGTTGAAAATAACGTTGAATATCTCCTATCTGCATCTCATTGATTACATCCTTTTTTAATAGGGGTGATGTTGTTTCTGAAAGTGTAAAAGAGCCCAGCCAAGCATGATAACAACCTGCCACATGAACTAAAGAATCTCTTATACTCTGAAAACCAAATCCACATTCTTTTGTAAAATCAATTTCGTTCAATTCTTTACACTGGTCTAATAAAATCTGTCTTGTTTGTTTTACCCATTCATATTCTGTTTTTTCCATAACTAACTCACCTCGTGAATATTGAATGACTGAATATTCTTTTTATTATACCATTTCTAAATGATTATTGAACGTACCTCCCGTTACTTCAATATAGTTTGAACCAATTGAAGTATTAATCCTTTTTGGTTTAACTCCTCCGTCAAGTTGAAAATGATTCAATTAGGATGATATTTATACAAAAATAAAACCAATTATAAAAATTATTACCGCCACACTAAAGAATGACCAATTAACAATTCGTCTTTCTTTTACTGTAAGAAATTTGGTTTCCATAAATCTTAAACTACTTAGGATAAAAATAAGTCCAAATGTCATGAGTCCACGTCCTATGACATCATCTATGATTAAAATGTACCTTAGAACAGCAATCAAAATTAATAAAGTACCTATATATCCCATGACTATATAAAAGTATTGGTTCTTTTTCCTATCCACCAACTGCCACACCCTCTTTATTGCAAACCCTTCTTTGAGTATTCCTTCTCCTTTAACTAAACACCCGTTCAACAATAAATGACCGCCTCGATCACATCATACTGAATAAAAAGCACCTTTAGTTTAAGTAAAAAACCTCAAAATCTTTACTTCATCTTAACAAGTTCTCCTTCAATGTGTTGGGACGTTACAATAACACGCCTTCTAATTCAAGAAAAGCGCCTGATTGTGAAAGTAACGGGTTCAGTTTTCGAGTACAAAAACGTAATTTGCATACAAATTAGCAGCTCAATTCAGTGAATTGGACTTCTTCTCTTTGTTGATAAAATAGTTTTTTCTGTATATTCAAGGTTTTTAGAATTCAAATTCCCACCCCTTTTAGTACGATGACAGAAGTAATTGCCAGAGTGCAGATTCGTATGCTAATTGCTAAGCGAATTGTGCGTTAAAAATGGCAAGCGAGATTTTTTATATTAATTTTATAATGATAGGGAGGCTTATTCAACTATCGGGGCAGCTTAGTTCTTTAACGACTTGTCTTAAACAATCGGGGCATTTAATGGAATAAAACTTCTGAACAAAGGGGAATATTAAATGAAAAATTGTATCTTGTGGGGGCAACTATGATTAATAAAAGAAAGGCTTTATCATTTAGTACATTAGTTATTCCTTGGTTAACTGCTCCATTGCTAGGGAAAAATTCTTTTGTTCGATTTATTCCTGTAGCAAGTTTTATTGGTTATATCTTTAGTTTGTTAAGTGAAATTGCTGATAGACGTAAGTGGTGGAAAGTAAAAAATGCTTTATTTCCAAATTATCGTTTAGATTTCTCATACCTTTTAGGTTTATTTTTTATAACAACTATTTGGGTATTCAAATTAACGTACGGTAGCTTTATAAAGTACATAACATTAAATGCTGTACTAGATTATCTTCTTGCATTCCCTATCGCAAAAT
>NZ_JBALNY010000060.1:7428-8485 GCF_036962145.1 Bacillus sp. JJ1764
CCAAAACATTTTTACATATTGTCAGTCCTAACAGCAATCGTAATTTATTTTTATCAATTATTAGTAGAAAGAACTATTGTAAAAGAGGTAAAAAAATAATAGGAGATGTAATGTTGTTTATGTCCCTTATAAAACTTATTCGGATGGAGTTATATTAGGCTGTAGAAGAGATTGTAAAAGATTTTACTTAAACTATAGGGTGCTAATCTTCAACAACTCAATAATTTAAAAAAGCTCAGATCTTTTCGTGGCTCTGAGCTTTTTGTATGCAATTTTAACAGTTAAATTACCTGCAAATTCAGTTGCGAATTCCTATGCCAATAGCACTGTAAATTTTCATTCTGTACTTCACACCGAACCCGTTATTGAGGAAGATAATTGCTAAATTCTAATTTAACATATCACATGTAGAGTTTAAGCACGTTATTTCACAATCTCTTCTACACTTTAAAAATATTAAGAATATATGTGAGTATTTTAGTATGCTTTCTATAGATTAAGTCTATTTTACTCGTTGAAACATAGGATGATTTTCTTTAAATTGAACTAAATCCCATAAGTTTCCGTATAAATCTTTGAATACAGCAACAATACCATATGTTTGTTCTTTTGGTTCTCTAACGAATTCAATTCCTTGAGCTATCATATCATTATAGTCTCTCCAAAAGTTATCTGTCCCAAGAAATAAAAAAACTCTTCCTCCTGCTTGATTTCCAATAAAAGGTGTTTGTTCTGGCTTTGAAGCCCTTGCAAGTAATATTGTAGTTCCTGATGAGCCGGGTGGTGATACTACTACCCAGCGTTTATCTTGCTCTGGTTGATATGTATCTTCAATTAACGTAAAATGAAGTTTTTTTGTGTAAAAATCAATGGCTTCATCATAATCTTTAACAACCAGAGCAATATGTACAACAGATTGAAACATTTTATTAGCCTCTCTTTCTTTGGGAAACATAGCCTTACTCCTTATTTTAATATTATGTTCATCTTTACAGAGTTTTTCAGATAAATTTTCCATTTATTGAATTTGATTATTTCACTAAATGATGTTTAGTTA
>NZ_JBALNY010000061.1:0-27579 GCF_036962145.1 Bacillus sp. JJ1764
GTATAATTATTAGTACACTTTACTATAACCATAGTTTTAAAAAAAGTATTAGTTCAATAATCGCCAGTAACGGGAACCCGAATTTGAAAGATGCATGTTTGGTCTTATGCCGGAATAGCTGCATACCTGCTGTGGTTCCGATCGCTCCGCCAAATAGTGCCACGAGCCACAGGGTTCGTTCCGGTATTCGGTACTGATGTTTTTCTGCCTTCTTTTTATCGACTCCCATAATGATAAATCCAATTAAGTTTATAATTAAATAGGTAATCAACACAATCATTTTGCCGTCTTGCATAGAATTCCCCACCTTATGAAAAACGCCATCCTCAATAGCGAGAATGGCGTTATGAAAAGTAATTACTTGTTTAATTGTTGCTTAGCAGCATCTGCTAATTGAGTAAATGCATTTGCATCGCTGATTGCTAATTCAGCAAGCATTTTGCGGTTTACTTCGATACCAGCAAGCTTTAAGCCATGCATTAAACGGCTGTAAGAAAGACCGTTGATGCGAGCAGCTGCATTGATACGAGTGATCCAAAGTTTACGGAAGTCGCGTTTTTTCTGACGACGGTCACGGAATGCATATTGTAATGATTTCATAACCTGTTGGTTAGCAACTTTATATAATGTATGTTTTGAACCGTAATAACCTTTTGCTAATTTAAGAACTTTTTTACGACGCTTGCGCGTAACTGTACCGCCTTTTACACGTGGCATGAAATTTCCCTCCTATATAAATCAATCAATCGAGATTATTTAATATTATCTAATAATTGGCGAATACGTTTGAAATCGCCTTTTGAAACAAGACCAGCCTTACGAAGCTTGCGCTTAGCTTTTGTTGATTTGTTTGCAAATAAGTGGCTTGTATAAGCATGGTCACGCTTTAGTTGACCAGTTCCAGTCTTTTTGAAACGCTTTGCAGCGCCGCGGTGAGTTTTCATTTTTGGCATTGGGATGTCCTCCTTATAACTTATCGATTTTAGGTGCCAGCACAAGGAACATGCTTCGGCCATCCATTTTTGGATGAGACTCGATGGTTGCTACTTCCTTGCAGCTTTCAGCAAAACGGTCCAATACTCTTTGACCAATTTCTTTATGGGTAATTGCTCTTCCTTTGAAACGGATTGAGGCTTTTACCTTGTCGCCTTTTTCCAAGAACTTAATCGCATTGCGAAGCTTTGTATTGAAATCATGCTCATCAATTGTTGGACTTAGACGTACTTCTTTAGTTGTAATGATCTTTTGATTCTTACGAGCTTCTTTGTCTTTCTTTTGCTGCTCAAATTTAAATTTGCCATGGTCCATAATCCGGGCTACCGGAGGCTTTGCGTTTGGTGCAACAAGCACTAAATCAAGATTTACTCTACCGGCAATCTCAAGTGCTTCGATTTTAGATTTAATTCCTAATTGTTCACCATTTTGGTCAATCAAGCGAACCTCACGAGCGCGAATACCCTCATTTACCAACATGTCTTTGCTAATAGTTAGCCACCTCCAAGGTTTCTTCACGAATACAATGTTCAAGTTAGAAAATCAGAATGGTCCACCCATAAACTGATTTGCTTACAGCAGTCTTAGTGGTTCCAAATAAAAAAGTGCGGATGAATACACCCACACTTTACGAAACAATAGTTATAAACTAAAATAGTCCACGTAAAACCTGCCAACTGCTTATTGCGTCAAATCAGGTGAGAAGCGGGTGCTTCTTCTTTTCTATAAAACGAGTATTCAATTTTTTTACCTTAGTTACTATACCATAAACAAAGTAATTATGTCAAATAAACTCTTTTCATGACAACGAAATTCATTTTAACAAGAAACAATGAAATATTCAATAGTTATTTTAAAAATAAATGGGAGTCAACAGACCCCCATTTATTTCCATAATTAAAATTGAACCTCATCCTTCAATGCAGAAAGGAACTCGGCAAATGGTTTTGTTTCAGATTTTTGTTCACCATATTTACGGACGTTGACAGCATTTTCTTCAACTTCTTTGTCGCCGACTACAAGCATATAAGGAATTTTTTGCATTTGAGCCTCGCGAATTTTATAGCCTATTTTTTCATCACGTCCATCTAATTCTACGCGGAAACCTTGGCTTTTCAGTTGTTCCTGTACTTTTCTTGCATACTCAAAATGCACGTCAGGTGACACTGGGATCACTTGCACTTGGACAGGTGCTAACCAAGTTGGAAATGCCCCTTTATATTCTTCAATTAAGTAGGCAACGAAGCGTTCCATGGTGGAAACAACCCCGCGGTGAACTACAACCGGGCGATGCTGTTTACCGTCTTCACCTACATAAGTTAAATCAAATCGCTCTGGTAATAGGAAGTCTAATTGAACAGTTGAAAGTGTTTCATCCTTACCTAAAGCTGTTTTTACTTGAACATCAAGCTTAGGGCCATAGAATGCAGCTTCCCCCTCTGCCTCGAAATAATCAAGACCTAGACCGTCCATTGCCTCTTTTAACATGCTTTGTGCTTTTTCCCACATGGCGTCATCATCAAAATATTTTTCAGTATCTTGAGGATCTCTGTACGATAAACGGAAAGAATAATCTTCTATATTAAAGTCTTTATACACATCCATGATTAATTGGACTACTCGTTGGAATTCTTCCTTAATCTGATCAGGACGGACAAAGATGTGGGCATCGTTAAGTGTCATCCCACGAACACGCTGCAATCCTGATAATGCTCCAGACATTTCATAGCGGTGCATTGTACCAAGTTCAGCAATTCGAATCGGCAGCTCACGATAGCTGTGAATCGCATTTTTGTATACCATCATATGATGCGGACAATTCATTGGACGAAGAACGAGCTGTTCATTGTCCATTTCCATAACAGGGAACATATCTTCATGGTAATGATCCCAGTGACCGGAAGTTTTATATAGATCGACACTACCCATGATTGGTGTATACACGTGGTCATAGCCTAGGCTAATTTCCTTATCAACAATATACCGTTCAACTGTACGGCGAATGGTAGCACCCTTTGGCAGCCAAAGCGGTAAACCTTGTCCAATTAACTGTGAATTCGTGAATAGGCTTAATTCTTTACCAAGCTTTCGGTGGTCACGTTCTTTTGCTTCCTCAAGCAGGCGAAGGTGCTCCGCTAAATCTTCTTTTTTGAAAAAGGCAGTACCATATACACGCTGCAGCATTTTATTATCGCTGTTTCCGCGCCAATAAGCACCGGCTATATTAAGCAATTTAAATTCTTTGATTTTTCCAGTTGATGGAACATGTACGCCACGGCAAAGATCAAAAAATTCACCCTGTTCATAGATTGTCACTGTTTCATCATCAGGAATAGCCTCAATTAATTCAAGTTTGTAAGGATCGCCCGCTTCTTTAAAAAGCTGAACCGCATCTGCACGGCTTACTTCCTTACGAACCACTTCTAGATTTTCATTTACGATTTTAGCCATTTCTTTTTCAATCTTTGGAAGATCTTCAGGAGTCAATGACTCTTCGAGGTCCATATCGTAATAAAAACCACCTTCGATGACGGGTCCAACTCCAAACTTTGTATTTGGATAAAGTCGCTTCACAGCCTGTGCCATTAAGTGTGCTGTACTATGACGGAGCACATCTAGGGCGTCCTCTGATTCAGGTGTAACAATTTCAATTGAACCATCCTCATGAAGTGGACGGCGAAGATCAACGATTTGTCCGTTTAATTTTCCGGCAATGGCTTTTTTCTTTAAACCTGGGCTAATTGATGCCGCAATATCTTCCGTTGTTGTCCCTTGTGGAAACTCCTTTACCGCTCCATCAGGGAACGCAATTTTTACAACGTCTGACATAATGAATTCCTCCTATTAATTAGTGCGCACTTTCGGGAATTGGGACCTTCAAAGGCGCTTATAAAAAAATAAAAAACCCGTCCCTGGAATAGGGACGAGTTATCATAAACACGTGGTTCCACCCAATTTTTCAATTTACTTGCCTTTATAGGCATAAGCCAATTGACTTTGGTCAGATAACGGCTGTTTCCGTCAACAAATACTTGCTTCAAAAAGAAGGGTTCCCTGTTGAAGTTTAAAGGTGGTAAGTACTTCTTTCGTGTTAGGAAGCTTTCAGCCAGTGGCCCCCCTCTCTTTAAACCGTAAAAAAATACTGTTATCCTTATCATCACTTTTACTTAATACATTTAAGTCTATCCTGTTATGTAGGTTATTATAATGATTACATTTTAAAAAATCAAGGTTCACGGGCCCAATCAAATAAATTATTTCAACCATTCCATTTTTCAGCCATGATTTTCAGCTGAATATTGGTCGCCATTGCCGTTCCGGACACTTCGAAGAGCCCCATAAGGCTTAATAATGACTCTTTCTTCAAAAATATTTTTAATAGTTCTCACTAACGGAGCTTCAGCATCTTTTGCATATAAAAAAATAGTAGTTGGGGCAATTGATAGTAAAGGAGCAATTGTAGTTGAATCAACATAAACGGGATGATTCACAAGCAATTTTCGATCAATCATTCTTGTCAGTTCACTGCGCTTCATTTCAACGAAATCTTGATTAAAGAAGGTAATTTCCTCATCAAATAACAGATGAAGGATGTCCATTTTCGATTCACGGCTGGCCAAAAAGTCCCTTAGCATATGAACAAACATCTGATAATCCTGCTCCATTTTGTATTCATCGATTGACACTTCTACATAACTCTCCAGCAATTGACGAAAGACCTGAAGCCTGAATGTGAAAAATGAATAAAATGAAAATGAGATCTTTTCCTGAAATACATAGTCAATCGCTTCACGAATTTCAGCTTCTTCATTTACTTCCCGTATAAAAACAGACAAATCTTCTCTTTTTCCTTCTAGAATGGAATGAAGTATATCCAATATTTGCTGCTGTTCTTCCACATCAGTAAAATAAAATTGTTGCGCCAGGATCTCCTTGAACCAATCGTCACGCTTTACATATGTGATAAATTCAAAAAAGGCATTTTTTACCTCATTCAAAAAGAATTCAGTATAGGACCCTTCAAAAATTTTCACTATATATCGATCTTCTAATAGAAGAATATTCTCACTATCCTGATTATGTTCCAGACGTGCTAATAAGTACTCATAAAACCGTACCGCATCTATTCTATTTTGGAAGATGATTTCTACCAACCAAATCCCCCCTCTACAAAAAATATCTGTTCTAATATATATGGGGGTCTTGGCCAAAATAGAATCTCGTCTTATATGCTCCGTATAAAAAACACCTTAGAATCAATTCTAAGGTGTTAGGCTCGACGGTTTGGTCCCTCTACCAGGACCGGTTCACTTAGTGCCCGGATTCTTTCCATAATTCTTAGGGCCTTCATTTGTTCTTCATCGCCTCGCTGATTTTGTGAAAGTTGGCGTGCCAAACCCTGAAAATCATAATTGGAGGTAAAAAAAGTAGGCAGCCCTTCAAGCATTCTGTATTGTAAAATAGGTCCTAAAATCTCATCCCGAGTCCAGCTTGAAATCATCTCAGCCCCAATGTCATCAAGCATAAGCACAGGTTCTTTTTTTACGGCTTCAATTTTCTCATTTAAAGTAGAATCTGCAATGGAACTTTTCAATTCTCTAAAAAGTTCAGGAACATAAACAATCATGGATGATATTTTCTTTTTGGCAAGTCTATTGGCGACGGCCCCTAACAAATAAGATTTTCCAACACCAAATTTACCGTGAAAATATAAACCTTTTGTGGTTTTTCCTTGTTCAAAGTTTACTAAAAAGGCGGCTGCCTTCTGAGCTGCTGCAATCCTGTCATTATCATGTTCAAAGTTCTCAAATGTAGCATTTAAAATATCTCTCGGAACGTATAAACTCTTGATTAAGCTTTCATTTTTTCGCTTTTCATCAGCAATAACTTTCCTTGGGCAGCGGTCATAATGAACATCTATGGCATTTCGAGTCACGATTAACTCAGGCTGATATCCCTTTAGCATATTCACACAACCATCAAGACTTTCACATTTAGCGCATTCCTTGCTTTGGTTAATATATTCAAAAAGCTTGTTAATACTTTTTTCAATCATTTCCTCTGTAAGCTGGTCATGGTTTTCCCTAATAAAGGATCTGACATCTGGATGAGCTAATGTGTCTTTCCGCATTTTTTCATAGCGCTTCTGAAAACTTTCACTTGATGCTAACCGTTTCAGTGTTTGGTTAATTTTTTCCATACATTATCACCTAATCATCAAATGCCTTAAGCATTTCTTCAATTTCCCGCTTTTTCGCCTCTAAATCATCGTTTTCTTCGTTTTCTGCTTTTGGTCCGCTTTCCGTTATTTTAGCCTTTGCTTCTTCAAACCAATCCGGCAAGAATTCTTTCCGATTTGTCTTTTTCTTTGTGAACTTTTCTGTTTTTGTTGTTTTATTACTATTATACACATTCCGCGCATGGTCAACTGCTTCTTTTACCGTCTTAAAGCCTTTTCTGGCCCATTGTCCGGCAATTTTCTCAACATATGCTTTAGTAAAACTACTGTCACTAATCTGCATGACATACCAAATAAGAACATTAACCACACCAGGTAAAAGCTTTTGTTTAATCATAATTTCTTCAATGATTTTAAGGTCGGAAGCAGGAGGTTCTCCCCCGTTTGATAAATTTCTTAAAACCTCTAATGGTGAAGTAGTTTGAAAGTACTGTATTAACTTTTCGTCTTTTGTTTTCGGTTCCTTCATCTGAACTCTATGTTGTTCAGGCTGGATCCGTTCAATCAGGCTTGGCAACTGGTCGTAATGGACAAATTGATACCAATCGCGAGCTGCTTTTCTTAGCTCTTCGATATCAATCTCATCATTTTCGTTTAGGGCTGCCAGAATAAGTTTCTTCATTTCAATGGCATCAACACTATAAAGAAAGGCGAGGTTACTAATGATTTCTTTCACCCTTGGAGTAATCGCCCGCTTCGGAACAAGCGATTCATTTAACCCAGACAGGAGCAAGTCAAAATCAAATGTGTTGATATCGATTTGAACTCCCTTTACTTCACTTCTGCCTATAAATCGTTCTTGTTCAGCAGGCTCCAAATCGGTGGAAGCATCCTGAAGATATTGAAGACTTCCGGGGGTTGCAGAGGCAAAAACCTCCTGAAAGGCCTTTGTAACCTCTTGATAGTCTTGATCCTTTGGCAGCTGCTGATCAGAAAAGAACCGTTTTAATCGGGCATAATGGGTTTTACCAATTTTTCGATAAAGATAGATATTTAACATCCCGTCTAAAAAGAATTGCTCTGGATGAAGGGGTGGGTAGAGTTCATATATAAAAGAACGTTCTTCGTCACTCGTTTTCACGTATGTTTTTAGTAATCCTATACCTTCTAGCTTCAGGCGGGCTTCATAAATCTCCTTCATGTTGACTCCGAGCAGATTCATCAGCAGATGATGGGTGGAGGACTCAGACCATAGTCTGTTATCCTCAAGTTCAGCCCAGAGTGTCATGTAGAGGCTAAAGCAAGTTGACCCAAGCAAGGGCTGATATAAAAATGTTAGTACTTTACGGTCATATTCATGAAGCAGCCCATTTGCTGACACAATGTAACGATCGATAGGAAGAATCTCCTGCCAATGCCGGGTCATATCATCAAACCTTTCATTTTATTATGCTAAATCCCTTTTAAACTAGGCTGTTGATTTCCGCTCCCATCAACAGGTTAAAAATCAGCGTTGATTTTCATTCAACAACTGAAAAAAGAGCCAAAGTCCTTCTTTAGCTCTCTCTAGGATTTCTCTTTCTTAATGAGTTCTTTTAGTTCCTCGATAAACACATTAATATCTTTAAATTGGCGATAAACAGAAGCAAACCGGACATAGGCAACCTCATCCACTTGTGCCAACCTGTCCATAACCATTTCACCAATGTCATCACTTTTAATTTCAGAGATCCCCTGACTTCGAAGTGCCTTCTCGACACCGTGGGTAATATCCTCCAATTGTTTCAGAGCAACCGGACGCTTTTCACAAGCTTTAATCAGTCCCCTAAGGATTTTATCCCGGCTAAATTCCTCTCTGGTACCTTCTTTCTTTACCACAATTAATGGGATTTCCTCGATCTTCTCAAAAGTGGTAAAGCGATAACCACATTCTTCGCATTCTCGTCTTCTTCTTGTTGCACGGCCTTCATCAATGGGTCGTGAATCAAGAACACGTGTACCATAATGCTGACATGAAGGGCATTTCATCGTCGCATCAACTCCAAATCTAAACAATCAATAGGCAAAAACTTTAGTTTATATCAATACTATCATATAAAAAACAAACCCTTTGTACAAGTAAAAAAGTACTGCTTGTTACTTGGTTCCAATATTCGTATGTAATTGATTAAGTCGGTGATAGTAAGAATCAAGGCGATTTTTCAAATCTGAGTATGTTCCGAGAAACGAAATTTTCTCAGTGGAAATAGTAAAATCCACTGCCGTCTCCATTGAGCTAACGGAAACAGCTGTTACAATCAAAAAACAATCAAACGGTTTCGAAATCTCAACAGCAATTTCTCCCCGCTCTTTTGAAACAGTGGTGATTTGGCAATCTGCATCTTCTTTAAACATTTTTTCAAGCGAATCAAATACCTGATTGAACGCAGCTTTATAGTAATGAGTTTTTAATGTCTCTTCCGTTTGTTGTTCATCTGTTTCAATTTCTCTTTTAAACCGATTAAATAAACTTAGCATTATGGTCATCATACCACTCCTAGTCGAATCTTGTTTATCTTTAGTGTACAACAACACAGGAAAAATATAAAAAGTCTCCCTTCATATTTGTCGAAAATAGAATAAAAAAAGCTGCCCTTTTGGCAGCTTTTAACATGTAACTTTATCCAACCTTCACTTGATTGGTTGTTGCTATTTTTTCAGCAACATAAAGGCATAAATCGTTTACACGGGTAGAATATCCCCACTCATTATCGTACCATGCTAAGACTTTAACTTTTCTCGTTCCCATTACCATTGTTGACAATCCGTCAATAATGGCAGAATGCGCGTTTGTATTAAAATCTACGGAAACTAGCGGCTCAACAGTAAATCCAAGAATTCCTTTTAAAGAACCATTTGATGCATTCTCAAAAGCTCTATTTATATCATCTACCGTTACATCCTGCTTTAAATCTACGACAAGGTCAACAAGAGAAACGTTCGGTGTTGGCACCCGAAGTGCCATCCCATGCAATTTTCCCTTTAAATGCGGCAATACAAGTGATAATGCCTTTGCTGCCCCAGTTGTTGTCGGAATAATTGATTGTCCACAGGCGCGGGCACGACGAAGATCCTTATGAGGATTGTCAATGTTTTTTTGATCATTTGTATAAGCATGAATGGTTGTCATTAATCCGCTTTCGATGCCAAATTGGTCATCCAACACTTTCACTACAGGTGCCAGACAGTTTGTTGTACAAGAAGCATTTGAAATAATATCATGCTTTGTCACATCAAACATTTCTTCGTTCACACCCATAACAATGGTAACATCTTCATTTTTTCCAGGCGCAGTTAAGATTACTTTTTTTGCTCCAGCATCCAAATGCAGTGCAGCTTTTTCTCTGGAGTTAAATTTCCCAGTTGCCTCAATTACAATGTCAATACCTAACTCTTTCCATGGTAATTGTTCAGGATTGCGGTTGCTTAGTAATTTAACACGTTTGCCATTGACTAATAATTCATCATCTAAAGGAATCACTTCTCCTTGAAATGTTCCGTGATTGGTATCATATTTAATTAAATGTGCTAACGTTTCAGCTGGATAACTAGCATTGATCGCTACCACATCAAATTTATTTTCAAGGATTGCTTGTCTAAAAACCATCCTTCCAATTCTCCCAAAACCATTTATTGCTATTCTTGCTTTCATTTTACGGCCCCTTCCGTATTAGTGTTATACTTTTTATCTCGTATTGTTGTAATTAGTATAACATATTTCACTTTAAATGTGATAAATAAATGGCGGATTTTTTAATGTTTTATAATTCTGAAAAATAGGCACAAAAAAATAGGGTGCCCCAAGAGAAGATTTTCCTGAGGTAACCCTATTTGACACAATTAATCCGGTGATTATAAAGTGATTCCCCACCCAGTTAGCACCTCGATTAATTGTTTTTCTGTTTCTTCAATGGTTCCGTTATTATTGATGACCGCATCCGCCAATTGTACTTTATCTTTTAAAGGCATTTGTGAATATATTCTTGCTTGGGCATCTTCAGTTGATAATTGGTTTCGTTGGATCAATCTTTGCAATTGTGTTGGTTCATCGACATAAATTAGAATGGTTTTTTCCACCATAAACGTCAGTTTGCTTTCAAACAGTAAAGGAATATCGAGTACGATTACTTTTTCCCTGTTCTTTATGCCTTCTTCTATCCTCTGTTTCATTCGATTCCGTACTTCCGGATGAACAATTTGATTTAACAGTTGCCTTTTTTTAGCATCGTGGAAAATAATAGATCCGAGTTTTTCGCGATTAATTCCTCCATCTGGCAATAGGACATCACATCCGAATTTTTCCACTATTTTCAAATATGCAGGTTCCCCTTTTTCAACAGCCAAGCGGGATTCCACATCTGCATCTACGACCCGAATATCCCACTCCTTAAACATGTTGGATACCGTGCTTTTTCCGCTGGCAATACCGCCCGTTAACCCAATGACTAAAGACATTTTTTGATCCTTTCTATGTTTCTATATCTTCCAGATTCCAATAATAATTAATAAAACTCCTGGTATAAAAGTAAATCTTTGAATCCATTCAAACCTATGAAATATAGCTCCACATTTTATCCCAAAAAAGACAAATAATGAGCTCATGCAGGCAATGGTAATGGCCAAACTTAATGGTGAATACCCCAACATTGCGGCTCCAATTCCAGCTCCAAAAGAATCCAATGACAACGCAAACCCTAGCATAAGCGCTTCAATTCCCGTAATCGTACCTGAACGGTCAAAATCAGCCGACATTGGTTTTTTTAAAATATTAATAGCCAAACCAAGCGAGCGTATTTCAAAATTTACGATTGTCTTTTCATGTTCCAGAGTTTCTTTTTCTTTCTCAGGTCTAAAAAATTGCACAATCACCCATGCTCCAAGCGCAATTAGAATGATTCCCCCAATACTGGCAGTTACTCTTGGGGATAGAACTTTATCCAAGGCATGACCGATTGACATAGCAACCATTAGAGAAACAGCTGTACAGGTTGCGATAATTAATATAGACTTGAGCGGAATAACCATTTTTCTTAAACCATACGTAAATCCAACGCTAAAGCTGTCAAGGCTTAAAGCAAAAGCTAATAGGATAAGCGAGAAAAACTGTGCCATGATGTCTGGGACTCCTTCCTCAAAATCACTAAGATAGTATATGGAAAGAGCCCATCCAATGTTATTAAAGGTTTTTAGCTTACCGGAAATCCACTATTTTTTTTGGCAATTTGGACAATAATGGGTTCCCCTGCCGCCTACTGTGATTTTCTCAAGCGGGGTACCGCAACGTTTACATTCCTCACCTTTTCGACCGTATGCAAATAACTCAAGTTGAAACATTCCGATTTCACCCTGTGAATTTACATAAGACCGAATCGTGCTTCCGCCCATTTTCACTGCTTCACTCAGGGTAGCAATAATTTCTTTATGAAGTATGGTCACTTCCTCTTCTGTCAGAGAGCTGGCGATCCGCTCAGGATGAATCGCGGAACGGAAGAGAGCCTCATCCACATATATATTGCCTAACCCAACGAGCAAATTCTGGTCTAACAAGGCTGGTTTGATTTTTCTGCTTGTTTGCTTCAGTTTTGCTTCCAAGTATTCTTTTGTAAATTCCTCGGAAAAAGGCTCAGGCCCCAGTTGTACTAGCGGGGGTTTTAAAAATTCCTCACCTTTTTTATATAAATGCATCGTTCCGAATTTACGGACATCCCGATAACGTAATTCGGTTCCATCCGAAAAGTGGAATATTACATGGGTATGCTTATCTGACGGCTCGTCCTTTGAAAAGAGACCATACCTTCCTTCCATCCTCAAATGGGATACCAAGGCATAATGGTTCGTATAAAGGATTAGAAATTTCCCTCTTCGCCCAACATCCTCAATTGTTTCCCCTTTTAAAGCATCCATAAATTGCTCTGTCTCCACCGGACTTTTTATGATTTTAGGCCAGTTAATCGTTATGCTCTGAATAGTTTTGTGTAGCACTAGATTTTTTAATGTTTTACGAACCGTTTCCACTTCAGGAAGTTCAGGCATGGCAAATCCCCCTTTGCTGTCTTCTTACTTTGCATCAAACCAGGTAGGTCCGTAAGCATAATCAACCTTCAACGGAACGGCAAGCTCTACGGCATTCTCCATTACAAGAGGTACCAATTCTTTCAATATGTCAATTTCTTCTTCAGGTGCTTCAAAAATTAATTCATCATGTACCTGCAATAACAATCGTGTTTTTAATCCTTTGTCCTTCAAGGCATCATCCATATCAATCATGGCTTTTTTGATAATGTCAGCTGCACTTCCCTGTATGGGCGTATTCATCGCAGTTCTTTCCGCGAAACTTCGCAGGTTAAAATTCCGGCTTGTTATTTCAGGGATATATCTTCTTCTTTGCAATAGCGTTGTCACATACCCTTTTTGTTTGGCTGAATGAATAATGTCATCCATATATACTTTAACACCAGGGAAGCTATTCAGATATCTGTCGATAAATTGGGCCGCTTCCTTTCTGGTGATCCCTAAATTCTGAGATAAACCATAGTCACTAATCCCATAAATGATTCCGAAGTTAACCGCCTTAGCTTGCCTGCGCATATTTGAAGTAACCTCGTCCTTCGAAACATGGAATACGTCCATAGCGGTTTTCGTATGGATATCCAAATCTTCTTTAAAGGCTTCAATTAATTTTTGATCTTCGGAAATATGAGCCATTACCCTTAACTCGATTTGTGAATAATCCGCTGCAAAAATAACCCAGCCTTTTTCAGATGGTACAAAGGCCTGGCGGATTTTTCTTCCTTCTTCTAGACGTATAGGAATGTTTTGCAGGTTAGGGTCAATCGAACTTAATCTACCTGTTGCTGTTAATGTCTGTTGAAACCTTGTATGAACTTTCTCTGTTTTTGGATCGATGACTTTAAGCAGCCCTTCTATGTAAGTAGATTGTAATTTTCCCAATTGGCGGTACAGAAGGATATGCTCAATAATTTCATGATGTGGCGCTAATTTTTCAAGGACATCAGCTGAAGTGGAGTGCCCTGTTTTTGTCTTTTTAAAGGTCGGTAGATTTAATTTTTCAAATAGAATAACGCCTAACTGCTTTGGTGAATTAATATTAAACTTTTCCCCGGCCAACTTACAGATTTTTTCTTCCAATTCGATTAATCTGTTGTTGAGCTCACGTCCCATGGATTGTAGCCGTTCTTTTTCCACCTTGATTCCACATGATTCCATATCTGCTAAAATGAGTGATAAAGGCATTTCAAGGTCTTTAAATAATTCATATTGTTCATTTGTCTTTAATTCATCTTCAAGCCTTGTGTGCAGCTCTGACATGGCGATTCCTTTTCGGACGAGATGCGCCGCAAGATCTTCTTTCTCTGGTATCCCTCGTTTAGCACCTTTCCCGTAAAAGGATTCATCTGATTGGATATTCACAATATGGTATGTCTTCGCAATCGCCGCCAAGTCTTCCATTGTTTCCGATGGATTTAGTAAATAAGCAGCCATCAAAATATCGAATTCTGTTCCTTTTAAATGAATGTCATATCTTCTTAATGAAACTTCAGATCGCTTCGCATCATAAACTATTTTCGTTTTCCTTTCATCTTCAGCCCACTTTTTAAACACTTCTGATTGCAATGCAAGTTTAGTTGGCAAATAGAAATTTCCCTTTTCATTTACAAGAGAAAACCCAATGAGATCCGCATAATGATAATTATCATCTAACATTTCAACATAAAAATAATTTTCGTTCGCAAAAAGATCTTCGGTAATCTCATCGGGAATTATGTATTCAACTGCTTCAAGCTCCAGCTGTACCTGCTCGGCCGGATCTTGTCCCATTTTTTCCAATAATGTAGAAAAGCCCAATTCTTTATATAGGCTAACAACTTTTTCCCTTTCTGGTCCTTCAAACGAAATAGACTCCAAAGTTACATCGATTGGAGCCTGTCTTTCTATTGTGGCAAGCTGTTTACTCATTAACGCCTGACCTTTAAATTCTGCTAGTTTTTCCTTCAGCTTTGCTCCGCTTACATTTTCGATGGATTCATACAAATTCTCAAGCGTGGTAAATTCTTTTAGAAGCTTGATGGCCGTTTTTTCTCCCACTCCAGGAACACCAGGGATATTATCAGATTGATCTCCCATGAGACCTTTCATATCAATAATTTGTTCAGGTGTAAGACCATACTTTTCCATGACATGTATAGGGGTGTATTGTTCAATATCTGTAATCCCTTTGCGGGTAATGCCCACCGTCGTTTTCTCAGATGAAAGCTGAGTTAAATCCTTATCTCCGGAAATGACCTTAATTTCAAAGTCCTCTTTTTCAGCAATGGCCGAGAGAGTACCGATAATATCATCTGCTTCATAATTCTCCAGTTCATACCTTGAAATTTGATAGGCATCTAAAAGGTCACGAATAAATGGAAATTGCTCTGATAATTCTGGAGGCGTTTTTTGCCTGCCACCTTTATACTCCTCAAACGTTTTATGACGGAAGGTTGTTTTCCCAGCATCAAACGCAACAAGTATATGAGTTGGTTTTTCCTCCTCAATAATTTTCATTAGCATCATTGTAAATCCATACACTGCATTAGTATGGATTCCTTTATCATTATTTAGGAGTGGAAGTGCAAAAAATGCACGGTAAGCAATACTGTTACCATCAATTAGCACTAACTTCTTTTTTTCCAAATCATTCACCATCCATTATCATTTTAACTTTTTAGGAAGTTCAATGATAAATTCACTGCCCTTGCCAAGATCACTTTTCACACTAATATTACCGTGATGCGCCTCCACTAAGTGTTTTACAATTGCCAAGCCCAAACCCGTCCCACCGGAATTGCGGCTCCGATCACGATCAACACGATAAAACCGTTCAAAAATGCGCGGAATTTCTTCTTTATTAATACCGATTCCGGTATCAAGCACATGAATTCGCACTTCTTCAACCTGTTCTAATAAATACACTTTCACAATACCGTTTGGAGGTGTGTAGATGATTGCATTGCTAATTAAATTGATAAAGACTTGTTTCAGTCGATCACGATCACCATCCACAGTTACTTCAGAGAGATTACAATAAAATTGCAAGTCAATATCCTTTGCCTGAGCCTTCCCATCAAGCAAAGTCATCACATCATTGAGAAGGTGGTAAAGATCAACTTTCTGTATGTTTAGGATAAAGCCTTGCTGTTCAATTTTTGACAGCTCCAATAAATCATGAACCAGTGTTTGTAATCTAATGCTCTCTTTTAATATGATGGACAAAAAGGCTTCTAGTGTTTCTTTATTATTCATGGCTCCGTCCAATAAAGTTTCCGTAAATCCTTTAATGGAAGTAATCGGGGTTTTTAATTCATGAGAGACATTTGCTACAAAATCCTTCCGCATCTGCTCCAAGTTCTTTAACTCAGTGATATCATGAAATACTAGCAGAACTCCTTTCCACACATGGTTAGTGCCAATAATCGGAATTCCGTAGACAACGAAATATTTTCGTTGAATTTCCAAAGGAATCATCAATTGTTTATTCACTTTTTGCTCTGTACGGAAAACCTCAGCAACAATTTGACAGATTTCCTTTTGCTCAATTACTTCATAATAAAGCTTGTTTAAATATTGGGAACCATTCACGTGAAAGAGATCACTAAACCCCTTATTGATTAGGCCAATATAGCCCCGGCTGTCAATTAAAATCAACCCGGCCCCCATATTTTCAATCAGAGCAGTTAACCGATCCTGTTGTATTTCCTGTGATTTCACCAACTCTTGAAGATTTTCTGCTAACATATTGATCGAAGTTCCCAGCATGACAGTTTCGTCTAAGCGACCCACTGTCGTTCTGGCCCGATAGTTTCCTTTTGCCAGTTCAATCGCAACGTTGGTCGCGTCTTCAATCGGTTTTGTGTACCTGGTGGTAATTCGTATCGATAGAAAAAGTATGAAAAAAATAGCAATGCCTAGGCAAATGGAAAGATAGAAAAAGATTTCTGCTTTGATCTGGTCATTTAATGTCTCAATATAAGAGATTTTAAATAATTGCCCTAACAATACCCCAATACCAATCAGTACTAAAATGATTAATATAAACAATGCGACAAAAATTTTTTTCCGAAACTTGGTCATTCTACCTTTGGCCCCTCAAGTTTGTATCCCAAACCACGAACTGTCTTTATGTATACTGGCTTTTTCGTATCCTCCTCTATCTTTTCCCTCAGATGGGAAATATGTACGTCAACAATTCTAGTATCGCCCGCAAAATCATAATTCCAAACAGCACTCAGCAATTGATCGCGAGTTAAGACCCGGCCTTTATTTTGAGCCAGATAGATTAAGAGCTCAAATTCCTTTAAGGTTAGCTCAAGAAGTTCTTCTTTAAAGAAGGCTTCAAATTTTTCTGGATAAAGAGTTAAACTGCCAATCATGATCTGTTGAGCTTCACTTTTATTTCCTTCGGAGTCATCATTTTGAATTTGTGACCTTCTTAGAATTGCCTTAACCCTTGCGATTACTTCCCTAGGGCTGAATGGTTTCACCATATAGTCGTCTGCCCCAAGTTCTAATCCTAATATTTTATCAAATTCATCGTCTTTTGCTGTCAACATTAAAATGGGAGTCATAACTTTTTCCTGTCTGAGCTGCTTGCAAACATCCATTCCATCCAATTTTGGCAGCATCAGATCTAAAATGATGATATCTGGATACTCAACCTCAGCGAGTCTTTTTCCTTCCATCCCGTCCATAGCGGTAATCACTTCAAATCCAGCTTGCTTCAAATTATACTGGAGCAACGTAACAATTGACTGTTCATCATCTACAACAAGTACTTTTGTTTTCATAATCTCCCCCATAAAATTCCAAACTAAGGTTATTTTCTTTCATTATAATATAAATTTAGCAAGAATACTTGTTTGGATACCCTTACATTAAAAAGTAAGTAGATTCGCTTGCTTTGGAAGTATTTCTTCACCTTTTCAGCTGTAGTAATAAAATATTTTTTCAAAAATATGGAATGATAAAAATGGGTGATATATATATGTGGAAATCAATCGTTTCGAAACTTCCTGATTGGCTAGTATTATTACAGGCAATGATTACATTCCTTGTCCCTTTTTTAATATCACGTCTTTTTATGTGGATTAACAACATGAAGGAGAGGGTATAAACGGATGGAAGAATCAGCGAAGCCATTTTCAGGAAAAATTAAAAATGATTTAGAGTTGATTAAATCAGAAATCGGTCACAATTCAGATCTAAATATTCGCGAGTTTTATATCGGTACTACTGGCATTCCCGCAGCAATTATCTTTCTCAGCGGGCTTGCAGATAAAGATTTGATTGATAAACATATCTTAAACTCTTTAATGGTACAATTCCCTGAAAGTTATCAGGGTAATTTAAAGGAATTCATTAGGTATCAAGTACTATCAGTCAGTGGAATAACGGAAGTAAAAGATGTGAGTGCTTTAGCTTCCAAAGTTATGTCAGGTTCCACTGCCCTATTAATGAACCAGGTGGCTGGCGCACTCATTCTCAATACAACGAAATCAAAAAGTCGCAGTATTGAAGAACCTGTTTCTGAAGCATTGGTTCGTGGACCACGGATTGGTTTTACCGAAATTTTAATGGATAATACTGCCATTTTAAGACAAAATGTGAATAATCAAAACCTGTCAATCCTTAATTACCAAGTAGGGAAACAGGCAAAAAAAGAACTTGCTATTGTTTTTATGGAAGATATTGCTGACTCTGAATTGGTAGAAGAGGTCAAGAAAAGGATCAGTAAAATCGATATTGATGATTTACTTGAATCTGGTTATGTCGAGCAAATGATAGAAGACAATTTCATTAGTCCCTTTCCGCAAGTACAGAATACGGAGCGTCCTGACAGAGTGATTGGTGCTTTAATGGAAGGAAGGGTTGCCATTCTTCTGGATGGGACGCCATTTGCTTTAATTGTTCCCGTCACATTCAACATGTTGCTTCAATCTCCAGAAGACTATTATGAACGATGGCTGCCAGGGACCTTAATTAGGCTATTGCGTTATTTTGGAGCATTCTTATCATTATTTAACCCTGCTCTGTATATCGCATTTATTTCTTTTCATCCCGGATTGATTCCAACCAAATTAGCTCTGTCCATTATCGGTACAAGAGAAGGAGTTCCTTTTCCAGCATTGATCGAAGCATTAATCATGGAAATTGCCATTGAAATATTACGTGAAGCAGGCTTGCGATTGCCAAAACCGATTGGTCCTGCCATGGGGATTGTTGGAGGACTCATCATCGGGGAGGCAGCTGTGCAAGCAGGAATTATCAGTCCCATTATGGTAATTGTTGTCTCGTTAACCGCCATATCATCCTTTGCGATTCCGCAATATAGTGCCGGGATTACATTACGTATACTGCGCTTTATGGCAATGATCTGTGCCGCCATAATGGGTTTATATGGGATTATCCTATTTTTCCTATTACTGTGCATTCACTTAGTGAAATTGAAAAGTTTTGGCGTCCCATACTGCAGTCCGGCTGTTCCTTACCGATTAAGCGACTGGAAGGATTTACTGGTACGTTTGCCAATTGGTATGATGAAACGTCGTCCAGAAATGCTTGACCCAAAAGATTCAGTCCGAAAAGGCTGATAGTTGCCATTTTATAGGGGGAAATGAAACATGAAAACAAACCCTAAAGACCTGTTAACCACCCCTCAAGCTGTGGTAATTCTAATTAATTACGTACTTGCTGCAGGGATTCTGACACTTCCCCGATCATCTGTTGATAAAGTGAAAACACCTGATGTTTGGATTTCTGTGATACTGGGAGGTTTAATCTCATTTATGGCCGGTTTCATCATGGTTAAATTAAGCCAACAATTCCCAGAAAAAACCTTTTATCAATACAGTAAGGAAATCATTGGAAAATGGCTAGGGGCCTTTCTAGGTCTGCTTATGGTTGGTTATTTTTTGGCACTCGCCTCATATGAAGTAAGAACACTTGCTGAGGTAACCGGATTTTTCTTACTGGAGGGCACCCCAATTTGGGCAATTATTATGCCTTTTATATGGCTGGGCCTATATTTAATTATAGATGGCATTAATCCCATTGCCCGTTTATTTGAAATTATTTTCCCCATTACTGTGGTGGTTTTTTTGTTCGTTACCTTTTTAAGCTTAGGCTTATTTGATCTAGATAATCTTCGTCCTGTTTTGGGGTTGGGTTTTACTCCAGTATTAAAAGGGGTAAGTACAACGGTAATGGCTTACTTAGGACCAGAAATTATGCTAATCCTTGTGTCTTTTATGCAAAAGCCTAAAAAAGCGATTAAAGTTTTAACAATTGGAATTTCAATATGTATGTTTTTTTACATTATTACTGTAGTGATGGTCATTGGTGCATTATCAATCGATGGAACAGTCTCAAGAACCTGGCCAACAATCGGGCTGATACGAAGTTTTGAAATTCAGGGGTTAATTTTTGAACGCTTTGAGTCCATGCTACTCGTTATTTGGATTATGCAAATCTTCGCAACCTTTATTGTCACTTATTATGCTGCCACTTTAGGATTGGCCCACATTTTCAATAAAAAGATGAAACCATTTATGTTTGGAGTTTTGCCTTTTATATATATAATTGCAAGATATCCTCAAAATCTAAATATGGTCTTTAAATTTGGCGATTATATTGGCTGGTCGGCCCTGTTCTTATTTGGCGGAGTTCCACCATTATTATTTGTAATCTCTAAACTTAAGGGAGCTAAACATGAAGCAAAGAACTCTTAAAACCTTGTTTCTCTCATCTTTTTTACTCTTTTCTTTAACAGGATGCTGGAGCAGTAAAGAAATTGAAGAATTAGGTTTTGTAGCAGGGACTGCAATGGATTTGAAAAAAGAAGATCCTTTTAAAGGAGACATGGAAGGACCAAATGAGGGCAGTTCTAAACAAATAAGCTTGACACTGACAAACCAGTTCTTCACAGCCCAGCCTAATAGCCAAAACACTCAAAAAGGTGGATCCCAAAAATCATACCAAAATATTACTGAATCTGGACATTCCGTTATATCAGTATTGCGAAAAATGGTATTAAAAAACGAAAAACGTTCATTTGGCCAACATTCAAAGGTCATTGTCATCAGTGCAGACCTTGCACGGAAAGTAAATCTGCAGAAATTATTAGATTTTTTTTTAAGGGAAGTAGAAATTAGACAAAGCAGTTATATTTTCATTGCCAAAAACAATGCTCAAAAAACTCTCGAAACAAAAGAATCAAGTGTTATCCCTGCTTACCATTTATTTCAAATAACAAAAAGCCAAGAAAGAACAACGAAAATCCTTCAGTCATTACCCATGGCCAAACTGCAAGGAAAACTCCATTCAGGAACAAGTTTTTTGTTGCAAAATTTAGTCACTGAAAAGGGAGAAGTTAAATTTTCCGGGGCTGCCGTAATCAAGGGAAAGTCAAGAAAATTAGTCGGTTTTATAAATGAAAAGGATATCGAAGGCTTGAATTGGTTGACAGGAAAGGCAAAGGGCGGTCTAGTTAATAGTATTGATAAAGAAACAGGGCAACCTATCACATATGAGATAAAAACTTTGAAAAGTAAAATTACTCCTCATATGGTAAAAAATCAAATTTCCTTTGATGTAAAAATTGAATCCCAAGGAACTCTCGCTGAACATTGGGATAGATCCGGAAAGCCATCTGATGAGAAATTTTTGAAAAAGGCAGAAAAAAATTCTGAAGAAGAAGTGGAACACTTAATAAAGAATGTATTGGTTAAAACACAAAAGAAATACAAGATTGACGTGGTCGAGTTTGGAAAAGAATTTCAAATTAAATATCCTAGAACATGGGAGAAAATAAAAAAGGATTGGGAACAAACATTTAGTAATGTTCCGATCCATTACAGTGTCGATATAAAGATAATTGATTATGGTACCCTGATCGGGGACTAATCATGGAATAACTTAAAAGATAATCTTTGAATAGTAGACCCTCTTTTATAAAAAAGCCCAGACAAGGAATGCCCAAAAGCATTCCTTGTCTCTAAAAATTTTCCATAGCCGTCCCATGAATCTCTTGCAAGCGGTGAGGTGGACAAACTTTCAACGTTCCCTGGATCACTGTTTCTTTTTTTTCATTTGTCCCGGTTACATGGATGGTAACTGTGTGATCCTCATTTGATACATCCATCACTTCGAAGGAAAATTCCACCATGCAATAATGATAAACTGGTTTGGGAAACTCAATATTTTGGCTGATAATATGACTACCTGGCCCTGGTAAATATTTAGAGATCGCCGATGTAATTAAACCTGTCAGCATGATGGATGGAACGATCGGCTTTTCGAATGGGGTCTGTGAAGCGTAGTCATGCTGAATATAAAGTGGGTTAGCATCATCGGTTAGTCCTAAATAAAGCAGTATGTCCTTATCCTCTATTTTCTCTGTTAATGACAATTTTTCTCCGATATTGATTTCATCAATTCTTCTGCCTATTTTTCGTTTTTTTCCTAATAACATCGTCTCATGCCTCCAATGAAAACGGTTTCAAATATAACTAAGAGAAATTCAGGGCACCTTCCCCCCGAATCTCCAAATTCATTTTAAACTAATACGTTCATTACATTTTTGACGGAATCAGCTGATTTATCAAGCGCTTCTTTTTCTTCTTCGGTAAGTTCAAGCTCAATGATTTTTTCAATTCCCCCGGCACCAAGAATCGTTGGAACGCCAAGGTAAATACCATTGTAGCCATACTCACCTTCAAGAAAAGCAATAGAAGGTAATACACGGCGTTGGTCTTTCAGGATCGCCTCGCACATCTCAACTAGTGATGCTGCAGGTGCATAGTAGGCGCTTCCATTTCCAAGCAGGTTAACGATTTCACCGCCGCCTTTTCTAGTGCGTTCAACAATCGCATCCAGCCGTTCTTTTGGAATTAATGTTTCTAGCGGGATTCCACCAGCATAGGAATAACGAACAAGAGGAACCATGTCATCACCATGACCACCTAATACAAAACCGGTGATATCTTTAACAGAAAGATTTAATTCCTGTGAAATAAAAGTACGGAAACGGGCTGTATCAAGGACGCCGGACTGACCAATTACACGATTTTTTGGAAACCCTGATTCTTTAAATACCGTGTAAGTCATTGCGTCAACTGGGTTTGTTAACACAATGATAATCGCGTTGGGAGAATACTTGGAAATTTCCTGTGTAACACTTTTCATTATCTTTTGGTTTGTTTGCACCAGATCATCACGGCTCATACCAGGTTTGCGAGCAATCCCTGCGGTGATGACGACAATATCAGATTCCTTTGTATCTTCATAGTTGGAAGTACCGATGATGTTGGCATCAAAACCTTGAACAGGACTTGCTTCAAGCATATCTAATGCTTTTCCTTTTGTTGGATTCTCCATTTGTGGAATATCAACTAATACAACATCCCCAAGTTCTTTTTGTGCCAGTAAAAATGCAGTTGTTGCTCCTGTGAAACCCCCGCCAATAACAGAAACTTTCTTGCGTTTTAATGACATCTCCTTCTCCCCTTTGTTCGTATTATAGATGAAACAACGGGCCGTCCGAAAACAGCCCATTAGTTAAATCATTATTCCATATTTTTGATAAGCTCATCAGCAAATTCTGAAGTTTTCACTTCAGTAGCCCCTTCCATGAGACGAGCAAAGTCATAAGTAACAACTTTAGATGCAATGGTTTTTTCCATAGATTTCGTAATCATTTTAGCTGCTTCATTCCAGCCAAGATGCTCAAGCATTAATACGCCTGATAAGATCACAGAAGATGGGTTAACTTTATCAAGATTTGCATATTTAGGTGCTGTACCATGTGTTGCTTCGAAAATGGCATGACCAGTTTCATAGTTAATGTTTGCTCCTGGTGCAATACCGATACCGCCAACCTGCGCAGCTAATGCATCAGAAATATAGTCACCATTTAGATTCATTGTAGCAACAACATCGAATTCGCGTGGACGAGTTAAGATTTGCTGTAAGAAGATATCTGCAATGGCATCCTTCACAATAATTTTGCCTGCTGCTTCTGCCTCTGCTTGGGCTTTATTTGCCGCATCTGTTCCTTGTTCTGCTTTAATGCGGTCATACTGTGCCCAAGTAAAGACTTTATCGCCGAATTCTTGTTCTGCAATCTCATAGCCCCAATTTTTAAATGCGCCTTCGGTAAATTTCATGATATTCCCTTTATGCACAATTGTAAGGGACTTTCTTCCCTCTTTAATCACATAGTTAAGTGCTGAGCGAACAAGGCGCTTTGTACCCTCTTCGGAAATTGGCTTAATGCCGATACCGGATGTTTCAGGGAATCTGATTTTCTTAACTCCCATTTCAGTTTGAAGGAAATTGATGATTTTCTTCACTGCATCTGAGCCTTTTTCATACTCAATACCAGCATAAATATCTTCAGTATTTTCACGGAAGATAACCATATCAGTATCCTGTGGACGTTTTACAGGTGATGGAACACCTTCAAACCATCTTACAGGACGCAAGCAAACAAATAGATCTAACTCTTGTCTAAGAGCAACGTTTAAAGAACGAATACCGCCTCCAACTGGAGTTGTTAATGGTCCTTTAATAGCAATTAAATATTCATTGATGACATCGAGGGTTTCTTGTGGAAGCCATTCACCTGTTTGGTTAAACGCCTTTTCTCCAGCTAAAACTTCTTTCCAAACTAATTTGCGCTCACCTTTATAAGCTTTTTCTACTGCTGCATCTAATACTCTATAGGATGCTGCCCAAATATCTGGACCTGTTCCATCCCCCTCGATAAATGGGATAATTGGATTGTTTGGTACATTTAGTACGCCATTATTAACCGTGATTTTTTCACCTTGCATGTTGTAATCTCCCTCCTATGTTATGTACAAAAGTTTAAAAAAATAGCAGACTGAATCAAAGGTTAGAGAATTCTCTAACCTTTACTCAATCTTATTACATCAATTTTTTGCAAAAAAGTAAAATATTAACCCCTTTGTTCAATAGGGATATATTTTTGCATTCCAGGGCCGGTATATTCGGCACGAGGACGAATAAGACGATTGTTCTCGTATTGTTCAAGGATATGAGCAAGCCATCCTGAAACACGACTAACAGCAAAGATAGGTGTAAACAGGTCGTGGTCAATCCCTAAGCTGTGATAGACAGAAGCAGAATAGAAATCAACGTTAGGCGGCAATTTCTTTTCCCCTGTCACGATGTCCTCGATTTTAACGGACATATCGTACCATTGTGGTTCGCCTGTAAGCTCTGTTAATTTCTTAGACATTTTTTTCAAGTGCTTGGCACGTGGGTCACCTAGACGGTATACTCTATGACCAAAACCCATTATTTTTTCTTTCTTTTCAAGTTTACCATGTACGTAGGATTCCACATTTTCTGGTGAGCCGATTTCAGAGAGCATCTTCATAACTGCCTCATTTGCTCCACCGTGAAGAGGTCCCTTAAGTGCACCAATAGCGGCGGTAACTCCTGAATAAATATCAGATAATGTAGCCACACATACACGAGCAGTAAAGGTAGACGCATTTAATTCATGGTCAGCGTGCAGTACTAATGCTTTATCAATTGCTTCCTCTGCAATTTTGTCAGGTACATTGCCGGTTAACATATAAAGGAAATTAGCTGCAAAGCTTAAATCCTGTCTTGGGGCCACAGGCTCAAGTCCTTTTCTAACACGTGCAAATGTAGCGACGATTGACGGCATTTTTGCCTGCAGACGGATCGCTTTACGGAAGTTTGCTTCTGGCTCCATGACATCTGCTTCGTCATCGTATAATCCTAAAAGGGAAACAGCTGAACGAAGTGCTGCCATTGGATGTACTTTTTGAATTGGATACATTTTAAAGTGCTCAATTACTTCTTGAGGCAGAGCTGAATTTTCAGCGAGTTGTTTTTTCAACTCAGCTAATTGAGACGCATTAGGAAGCTCACGATGCCATAATAGATAAATTACTTCTTCAAAACTTGCATTTTCTGCTAAATCATCAATGTCGTAGCCAACATAGGTTAGAGTGTCATCAATAATCGAGCTAATTGAGGAAGTTGTTGCGACTACCCCTTCAAGACCACG
Source organism: Bacillus sp. JJ1764 (assembly GCF_036962145.1). Classification (NCBI taxonomy): domain Bacteria; kingdom Bacillati; phylum Bacillota; class Bacilli; order Caryophanales; family Bacillaceae; genus Bacillus; species Bacillus sp. JJ1764. Next base: position 25,332 of record NZ_JBALNY010000061.1, read on the forward strand.
TGTAACTGTCATAATAATCTCTCCTTCACCTTTCTAAATTTCCCCATTACCCATATTTCTTTAAATATTTTAAACTGGAATACTTAGGCAGCATCCAGTTCAATTGAAGAAACGGCATTAAAGTACAGTTCAATTACATTCGTGAAAAACTGACTGAGCGATTGCTCGAAGTTGAAACAAAAGCATGTATGCCCTTTCATTCAGGTGAATAATTATTTTACAAGTAAATCAGTATGTCTAATGTGGTTTTATGTAAAAAACTAGACGCTTACAAGCCTATTATAAACAATTTTGAGATTTTTGTGAACGAAAAGGAACTGAAAATAACAAAAAAATTATTATTTTACAAAAAATCTAACTAAATAGTCCAATTAATTTCATGGCAGAATATGCAATCCCTGCACCGATTAAGGGGCCAACCGCAACTCCTTTAAAAATTGAAACAGATAGAATCGTCCCTAAAACTAATGCGGTCGTAATTTGGGGGTCTTCTGCCAGTAGTTTTACTCCACCCTTGGCCAGTAGAGCAACAAGTATCCCTGAAATTAAAGCGATCCATGCATAATAGGATTTAAAGGCTCCGGATAGATCCCTAAATCCGATATCACCACTTGCAATCGGGGCTAATACAGCAATAGTAATAATTGTGACTCCCCAATTGATCCCCTTTGTTTGAATCATACCAAATAACTTATCATTCATTCCTGCAGTCTTTAATAAAAGAAGCACCAAAATAGCAATCATCAATGAACTGTTTTTTGCAATATATCCAATAACTAACAATAACATTAAAAATAAAACCGATTCATTTACCAAATTAATCCACCCTTTCACTAAATTATACTACCATAATATTCATAAAACTTATTCAATTATTATTTAATTGTGGAAACCTTTTTCATAGAAAATCGTATGATTACACTAGAACGATTCCTGTGCATGGAAAAATATGCAAAGACGTTTATAAAATGGTAAACTATACTAGTCACCCTTGGAAGGAGGTTCACTTTTTGAGTCGCATTTACATAAACCGTACAATCAGGTTTTTACTCGTAATTGGTATTATTGTTTTGGGGCTTTTCTCGTTTTATTATTTGTCCAAAGTTACCTATCCATTTTTAATCGGCCTAGTTATCGCCTTTATGATTAACCCGCTTGTCAATCTATTTGAAAAGAAAGCAAAAATGCCGCGGGCTTTAGGTGTCTTTATCGCATTAATTATTATTTTTGCGGTATTTGCCGGTCTCATAACATTATTAGTTGCCGAAATTGTTTCAGGTGCAAATTATTTGGCAAATGTAGTTCCAAAACATTTAGATACTTTAATCAATTACAGTGAAAAATATTTCACTGCACAAATCCTGCCTCTTTATGACCAAATTTCCGGCTACTTTAATAAACTTGAAACCGGACAACAGGATACCATTATAAATAACATCCAAAATGTCGGGAAAAAGATTGGCACTACCGTTGGTTCATTCATACAGAATCTGTTTTTAGGTATTCCCAATATTTTATCTTGGATTCCAAATGCTGCCACAGTCCTAATCTTTTCGTTGTTGGCGACCTTTTTTATCAGTAAAGATTGGTATAAATTAAGGGGAATTGGCAGTAAGATTTTACCTGACCGTGCCAAGTCCAGCAGTAAAACAGTATTTACTGATTTAAAAAAGGCATTATTTGGTTTTATTAAAGCTCAGCTCACCCTAATCTCCATCACTACTGTGATTATTTTAATTGGACTATTAATTTTAAGAGTTGATTACGCCATAACAATTGCTTTATTGGCTGGTATTGTTGATGTTCTCCCTTACTTAGGCACAGGGGCAGTGTTTGTCCCATGGATCATATATGAAGTCATCGGGGGAGATATGGGACTGGCAATTGGTCTTGGTGTCCTTTATATTATTGTCCTAGTGCAGAGACAGATTATGGAGCCCAAAATTCTCTCTTCGAATATTGGTTTGGATCCATTAGCTACCCTTATTTCCTTATTTGTGGGCTTTAAGCTTATTGGCTTTTTAGGTCTGATCCTTGGACCTGTGACATTAGTTATTATCAGTACTCTTTATCGTGCCAAAGTATTTCATGATATTTGGTTGTTTATAAAAGGAAAAGAAATTTAAGCTTCCTTATAAAAAAACGTCAACTCCACTACGGAAGCTGACGTTTTTTTATTTAGGCACCGTTAAACTCGTATGTTGATTTCCGCTCCAGGCACTTCGCTTTCCGTGGGCGTTTCGGCGAG
>NZ_JBALNY010000061.1:27618-44763 GCF_036962145.1 Bacillus sp. JJ1764
CAGGGTTTAAAATCAACATTATTCTTTAACATAGCCTTTATTTAAAGCACACTTGCGTGTCCGTTATAGATTATACCTCTTGTGGCATCAACTGTGACTTCTTGGCCTGATTTTAGGATACTTAATGCATTTTCTACTCCTACAATGACAGGAATGCCAAGGTTTAGGCCTACAACAGCAGCATGGCTGGTTAATCCGCCTTCTTCGGTAATAAGGGCTGCACACTGTTCAATGGCCGGAACCATTTCGCGGTCAGAGCCTATTGTTACTAAAATTGAGCCTGGTTTTACATTTTCGTTGGCTTCGGCAGCATTATGGGCAATTACAACTTTACCGAATGCAGATTTTCTGCCAATTCCTTGGCCTTTCGTGATAACATCACCGACAATATGGATCTTCATTAAATTAGTTGTTCCTGACTCACCTACTGGAACACCAGCAGTGATGACAACTAGATCACCATGCTTAACAATACCACTATTTAAGCTTTCCTCAACAGCAATATCAAGCATTTCATCTGTTGTTGTGGCAGCTTTTCCAAGTTGTGGGTATACACCCCAAACTAATGAAAGACGACGGCAGATATGTTCATTCGCTGTTACAGCAACAATATTAGCTTTTGGACGGTACTTGGAAATCATTCGAGCAGTATGTCCACTTTCAGTTGGTGTAATAATCGACTTCACTTCAAGGTTTAATGCAGTATGGGCTACAGACTGACCAATAGCATCTGTTACATTATGCTCGGTATCCTTGCTTCGTCTTGATAAGATTTCTTTGTGATTTAATGCTGATTCTGCTCTGGAAGCAATATTATGCATTGTCTGCACAGCTTCAACAGGGTATTGACCGGCAGCAGTTTCACCGGAAAGCATAATAGCATCCGTACCATCAAAAATGGCATTGGCTACGTCACTTGCCTCTGCTCGTGTTGGTCTTGGATTTCTCTGCATGGAATCAAGCATTTGGGTAGCTGTAATAACTGGTTTTCCTAATGCATTACATTTTTTAATCAGCATTTTTTGGACAAGTGGAACTTCCTCGGCGGGAATTTCTACCCCAAGGTCACCACGAGCAACCATCAACCCATCGGAAACCTCAAGGATTTCATCTATATTATCCACGCCTTCTTGGTTTTCAATTTTAGGAATAATGTGGATATGCGCTGCATTATTTTCTTCCAATAGCTGACGAATTTCCAAAACATCTTTGGCACGACGTACAAAAGATGCTGCAATAAAGTCGACTCCCTGCTCAATCCCGAAAAGAATGTCTTGTTTATCCTTTTCAGTAATGCCTGGTAAATTGACGGAAACTCCAGGTACGTTAACGCCCTTTTTATTTTTTAATGTTCCGCTGTTTAAGATTTTCGTATGAATCTCTTTCGCGTCGCGGTCAATTTTCAACACTTCAAGACCAATGAGACCATCATCGAGTAAAATCCGGGAGCCAACATGAACATCTTCAATTAATTCAGTATATGTAACAGAGAATTTCTCAGTTGTCCCTTCCACTTCAGTCATGGATACGATAATATTTTCGCCAGCTATTAATTCAATTGCCCCATTTTGCATATTATTCGTACGAATTTCTGGACCTTTTGTATCAAGCAGGATTGCAACAGTTTTATTTGTAGCTCTTGCAGCTTCACGAATATTTTTGATTCGCATTCCATGTTCTTCAAAGTTTCCATGAGAAAAATTCAAACGAGATACGTTCATGCCCGAATTAATTAATTGTGTTAGTTTTTCTACGCTTTCACTTGCTGGGCCAATCGTACAAACGATTTTTGTTTTACGCAACATTCTGTATAGCCTCCTATGGGTCACCTATTAAATCGATAATTCTTTAGAAAGTTTGAAAAGGTCCATATCTAGTTTATGTTTTCTTCCTAACGCTTCGATGATATCATAATCAACCATCTTGTTATTTTCAATACCAACAGCACGGCCGCCTTTACCCTCGATTAGCAGTTCAACCGCTCTTGCACCCAATCTGCTTGCAAGTACACGATCCTGAACTGTTGGAGAACCGCCGCGTTGAATGTGACCTAATACTGAAACCCTTGTATCAAAGTTAGTTAATTCTTTCAATTGTTTAGCAAACTCTACGCCACTGCAGACGCCTTCCGCAACGACAATGATACTGTGCTTTTTACCGCGTTCTTGACCTTTACGCAGTCTGTCAGCAATCTCATTCATATCATAGCCTTCTTCAGGGATTAAGATTGTTTCGGCACCCCCAGCTAATCCAGCCCACAATGCAATATCACCAGCATCTCGGCCCATAACTTCAATAACAAATGTTCTTTCGTGGGAAGTCGCTGTATCACGAATCTTATCAATTGCGTCAATAACTGTATTTAATGCAGTATCAAAGCCGATCGTCATATCTGTTCCAGGAATATCGTTGTCAATTGTTCCTGGCACTCCTACACATGGATAGCCATGTTCAGTTAAGGCTTTAGCCCCCATATAAGAACCGTCGCCGCCGATCACAACAAGACCTTCGATCCCATGTGCTTTAAGTTGTTCAATTCCCTTTAGCTGACCTTCTAATGTTCTAAATTCAGGACAACGCGCAGACTGAAGCATTGTGCCTCCTCGATGAATAATATCACCAACAGAACCAAGTTCAAGTTTTTTTATTTTACCGGCAATAAGGCCGGCATATCCGCCATAGACACCATATACTTCGACATTATGAAAAATTGCTTTTCGGACAACCGCCCGGATGGCTGGATTCATACCAGGTGAATCTCCGCCGCTCGTAAGTACCCCAATTTTTTTCATGACCGTCACCTCTGTAATAAAATAAAATCTTATGTAAAAAGTTCACAAGAAGGTCATCGATAAAACAGATTTCCCTCTATTTATTATGAGCATAATACACGTGAATATTTATAAAATATCACGAAGAAATGTTGATAACAACTGTTCCATGGAGTTAATTAAAATAGACGAAATAGTTAATTAATTGGAACCGTTTTATTTTTGAATGAATACGTTATCATTATCTATTTGGTGAAAAAATATTTACAAATTCATGAACAAAATCAACATTCTATAAAAAGGAAAACGTGCTCACTGAGCACGTCCCCTATTTAGCTCCAATATAGTCCTTTAAAAAGCCAAACTCTCCAATCGTTCGGAAGCGATTATAGCGGTCCTCAATCAATTCTTCTTCTGACAATTTTACAAGCTCTTTTAAAGACTTTACTAATATCTTTTCAATCTCTTCGGACTGCTTTTTAACGTCCTTATGTGCCCCACCCTTAATTTCAGGGATAATGTCATCGATGACACCTAATTGTTTAAGATCAGGCGCGGTTATTTTCATGGATTCAGCTGCGTTTTTAGCAAGAGAAGAATCCTTCCATAAAATTGCAGCAGCTCCTTCAGGAGAAATAACTGAATAAGTGGAGTTTTCAAGCATATAGATTCGGTTCCCAACACCTAGTCCTAATGCTCCTCCACTGCCCCCTTCTCCGATCACAATACAAACTACTGGAACTCGCAGACCACCCATTTCAAATAAATTACGGGCAATTGCCTCACTTTGGCCCCGTTCCTCCGCAGCCTTTCCTGGATAAGCCCCTTTGGTATCAATAAAGCAAATGATCGGCCTGTTAAATTTATCAGCCTGTTTCATTAAACGAAGGGCCTTTCTGTATCCTTCCGGATGTGGCATTCCGAAATTTCTGCGAATGTTTTCTTTCGTGTCCTTACCACGCTGATGGCCAATGACCGTCACCGGCACTCCTTTAAATTTCGCAATTCCCCCGACAATGGCTTCATCATCCGCAAAGGTACGATCACCGTGACATTCAAAAAATCCATCAAAAAGATAGGAAATATAATCAAGTGTCGTTGGTCTGTTAGCTAGACGGGCAATTTGCACTCGATCCCAAGGTTTAATGTTTTCATATATATCATGTTCCAGTTTTTCAAGACGCAACTCTAATTTTTTAATTTCAGAGCTTAAATCAACATCAGCACTCTTAGTAAACTCTTTTAACTCTGAAATTTTTTGTTTCAATTCCACAATTGGGCGTTCAAATTCCAGTTCTCCTACCATGTAGGTTCACCCCCTGGCTGATGGATATCAAGGATATTTGTTATTTGTTCCACCAATTCCAAGCGTGGGATGATGGCATCCAGCTGACCGTGTTTTAATAAAAACTCAGATGTCTGGAAGTCTTCTGGTAACTTTTCACGAATGGATTGTTCAATAACCCTTCTGCCTGCAAAACCAATTAGTGCACCTGGCTCTGCCAAATTATAGTCACCAAGCGAGGCGAAGCTTGCAGAAACCCCGCCAGTAGTAGGGTGGGTCATGATCGAAATGATTAACCCTCCATGCTCACTAAATCTTTTCAGTGCCACACTTGTTTTCGCCATTTGCATTAAACTAAGCGCACCTTCTTGCATTCTGGCACCGCCGGATGCTGTAAAAATGATAAAGGGAACAGACATCTCATCCGCTTTCTCAATGGCTAGAGTGATCTTTTCACCAACAACGGAGCCCATGCTTCCCATACGAAACGATGAATCCATAATGGCTACAACAACCTTATGGCCGTTCACAGCACCTGAGCCTGTTACTATTGCCTCATTTAAATTACTTTTTTGGCGATCTTTTTCTAGTTTTTCCAAATAATCAGGGAAATTCAACGGATTTTTGGACACCATATTTTCGTTTATTTCCTGAAAACTTCCTTCATCAATAAAACTATCAATTCTCTCTTGTGAATTCATTGGAAAATGATGTCCACAATGAAGGCATACCATTAAGTTTTTTGCCAGTTCCTTCGTATACATTATTTTTTTGCAGGAAGGACATTTTGTCATAATTCCTTCAGGAACATCATGTTTTGCAGCTTCTGTTGGGATGGCAGCATATTTTTTCTTTTTTGTGTTAGGTTTTACAAAGAGATCTTTCAGCGCCAAAAAATAAACCTCCCTTGTCCGATACATTTAGATGATTATATCTTCCATTTTTTCCTATTCAGAAGTCTTTCTATCTTCGATTATCTTCATACTTAATTATCTTCGTTTCTAGTGGTCAGACCACTTTTACCAAAAATAAATAACCTTTCATGCAATCATGCAAGGCTTGTACAAATTTCAATATAAAACATATTTATTTCAAAATCTGTTAGTTCTTGTCGATTAAAAAAGACAAATTTCGTAGTTTCTTGTATGCCAATACAGTCTGGGATGAATCTTTCTGTGTTAAAGCCATGAGCAAGGACTGATAATCTTCTCGCTTATATTGAACTGGATGAAAATGCAAAGAATTATAATAATCCTTTAAAATGGTCCAAATCCTTAGGAAAAGATGGTTATCTGCCATTTCGATAATTCGAAAAAAGAAATCATCGTCATGAATGTTGACAGTTTGGTTAAACCATTTTACGATCTCAGTCATTTGATTTTGGTTACACTTATCGGCTGCAAGACGGAGACAGTCAATCTCAATCAAGTATTTTGTTTCAAACACATCTCGTTTTGCTCTTTCATCCTGCAATATAAACGTGCTAAGTAATTGTACCAGTTGGTGGCCTTGAAAGTCGCGTATAAAGGTACCTTCCCCGCGCCGTGTCTCAATTAACCCTAGCAGTTCCAGTGCTCTTAATGCTTCTCTAACGGAAGAGCGCCCGACATTCAGGCGCTCCGACAATTCCCGTTCAGAAGGTATTTTATCTCCAGCTTTTAATCCATCCGCTGTGATCATTGTTCTTAGTTGTTTAACTATTTCCAAGTAAACCTTTGTGTTCGTCACTATGGCTTCACTCACTTTTACCAATTAGAGCGAGTCTCTTTGTTTTTTCCTTTATCTCTTCTGGATCCACTTTAATACGGGCTACTCCGGTTTCCATTGCGGTTTTAGCCACGCCTGCTGCTACATTTGGAGCTACTCTCGGGTCGAACGGTCCCGGAATAACATAGTCAGGATTTAGTTCATCTTCACTAATTAAACTTGCAATTGCTTCAACGGCAGCAATTTTCATTTTTTCATTGATATGTGTTGCCCTAACATCAAGCGCCCCACGGAAGATTCCCGGGAATGCTAGAACATTGTTAACTTGGTTAGGGAAATCCGATCTTCCCGTACCTACAACTTTTGCACCTGCAGCTTTCGCTTCATCCGGCATAATCTCTGGTACTGGATTAGCCATCGCAAAGATAATGGCATCAGGATTCATTGACGCAACCATTTCCTTAGTCAGAGCTCCCGCTACAGAAACCCCAATAAAGACATCCGCGCCCTTGATAACATCCTGTAAACTTCCTGTAAGATTATCACGATTTGTATACTTAGCCACTTCTGCCTTAACAGCATTCATTCCATGAGGGCGCCCCTCATAAATGGCTCCCTTTGTATCACACATAATGATATCTCTTACCCCATAGCTGTATAGTAATTTAATAATGGCAATTCCAGCTGCCCCCGCACCGTTGGCAACTACTTTGATTTCCGTTATTTTTTTACCAACAAGCTTAAGCGCATTTACTAAACCGGCAACTGTTACAATGGCTGTACCATGCTGGTCGTCGTGAAAAATCGGGATGCTTGTTTCCTTTTTCAATCTTTCTTCAATGACAAAGCAATTTGGTGCTGCAATATCTTCAAGGTTAACTCCACCAAAGGTTGGTTCCAATAGTTTAACGGTTTCAATAATTTTTTCAACATCTGTTGTATTTAAACAAATTGGAAATGCATCGACTCCCGCAAAGCTTTTAAATAAAACAGCTTTTCCTTCCATTACCGGAAGTGCTGCTTCGGGTCCAATATTACCCAACCCAAGAACTGCAGTCCCATCTGATACCACGGCAACCATATTCCCTTTCATGGTATATTCATAAACGGTTTCCGGCTTCTCATAGATATCTTTACATGGTTCTGCAACACCTGGTGAATAGGCAAGGCTCAGATCATGCGCGTTGCTAACCGGCACTTTCGATTTTGACTCTAACTTTCCTTTATTAATCCGATGCATATGTAATGCTTCTTCCCTCAAAGTCAAGAAATGTCACCCCTTATATGATTATAAAGAAAACTAGCGACTGGCGAGCCTAACAGGCGAAGACAGAGGCGTAGTTGTCTTTATGCCTAATAGGAAAGTTAATACTTTTCTATCGGCCAAAAGAATATAAACATACATTATTCCAGCTGTGGTGGTCAGACCACACTCGTCTCTTTTACCACTATAACATATCTTTAGAAGTTGTAAAGAATTAATCTTTTAAGACGACATTGTTTGCCCCAAGAAAATTTTTCAAACTTTGAAGCAATTCGGGGGTTGGATTAATATTTTTTTCTTTGGCCAATCTCACCGTTTTCCGAGTAACTTCAAAGTGCAACACTACTCCAGCCTCTCCCTTATTTTGATCTAGGATTATATTTAATTGATGAAGAGTTGAGTCATCCTGGTGTTTCTCGGTAAGTTTCAGATATAATACTGGCTGTTTTTTTACCTTTAGCCATTGTTCCATATCTACTGCATGTTTGATAATTAATTGGCTTTTCCCATCGCGCTCTTCCAATTTCCCTGAAATAACTACAAAGCTACCTTGCTCAAGGAGCAGCGAGTATCGTTTATATACTTCCGGAAAAGCGACAGCTTCCATTTCTCCTGTCGAATCACTTACGGTTAGAAAGGCCATTAGATCACCCTTTTTCGTTCTAATCGTTTTTTTGGAAGAAATATAAATGCCTGCTTCCTGTTTTACATTACTATTTTTAAAATCATAGAGCAAAAGAGCCCCGCCTTGCTTAAGCTCTTTTGCGTAAATTGAAATCGGATGACTGGACAGATACATGCCAAGGACCTCTTTTTCAAAGGAAAGTTTTAATTCTTGGCTGATCGAATCCACATGAACATATTTTGGTTTTGGAATCATGTCTTCGAAAAAATCAATTTGAGCATCATCATCCGGTTTAAAAATTTGCGCATGTTCGATGGCAACATCCAAACTGGCCAGAAGAACAGCACGATCCTCTCCAAACTCATCAAAGCTGCCGGAATGAACTAAAGACTCCAATGTTTTTCGATTAACCGCCTTTGAAGAAACGCGGATACACAAATCGAATAAATCTGAGAAACGTTTCGCTTTTCTTGCTTGAAAAATTTCTTTCAACGCAGCGGCCCCAACACTCCTAATTGCTGCCAAACTGTAGCGGATCCCCCCCTTTTCCACTTGAAAAGCAAAACCGCTATGATTAATCGATGGTGGCAAAATAGTTATTTCTTTTTGTTTTGCTTCCATTATATATTGGGCAATTTTTGTTTCATTTCCGATGGCCGAAGTGAGAAGTCCTGCCATGAAATAAACCGGATAATTCGCTTTTAAATAAGCCAGCTGGTAGGCAATCATACTATAGGCTACTGCATGGCTTCTATTAAATCCATAATTGGCGAATCGGACAATTAAGTCATATAAATCATTTGCCAATGTTTGAGCATACCCATTTTTTATGGCGCCTTGCACAAAATGATGGCGTTCTTGATCAAGTGCCTCTTTTTTCTTTTTCCCAACGGCTCTTCTTAACAAGTCTGCTTCCCCAAGAGAAAATCCGGCAATCTTTGAGGCAATCTGCATGATTTGCTCTTGATAAACAATGACACCGTAAGTATTTTCGAGGATGGGCTTTAAATCAGGATGTAGGTATTCTACCGTTTGCTTACCATGCTTTCGATCAATGAACAGAGGGATATTTTCCATTGGACCCGGCCGATACAGGGCATTAACTGCCACAATATCTTCAAAACGGGATGGCTTAAGACGGACGAGGACTTTTCGCATTCCATCTGACTCTAACTGAAAGATTCCGGTTGTTTCTCCTCTTGCCAACAATTCAAAGGTCTTGACGTCATCTAATGGAATAGAGCGGATCTCGACTTTTCGGCCCGTATTTCGAGAAATGGTGGTCAAAACAGACTCCAGCAAGGTGAGATTCCTCAAGCCAAGAAAGTCCATTTTCAAAAGACCAATTTCTTCGAGGTATTCCATTGAATATTGTGTTAAATAAATATGATTTGATCCATTCTGAATGGGAATTAGATCGATTAGGGGCTTCTCACTCAAGACAACCCCCGCAGCATGGGTGGAAGTATGACGTGGTAACCCCTCCAGTTTTAATGCCGTTTTATATAGCCTTTGATTTAGCGGAGTTTCATTTACATAATTTCTAAAACCCTCAGATTGATTATATGCGTCTGTAAGATTAACCCCTAAATGAGCAGGTACCAATTTCGATAAGTAATCTAGTTCCTTTGTATTTAATCCAAATACACGGCCCACATCTCTAAGAGCAGCTTTAGCTGCCATAGTACCGAATGTAACAATTTGTGCGACATGGAGTTCACCATATTTATTTGCTACATATTCAATCACTTCATCCCTACGGACATCAGGAAAATCGATGTCGATATCGGGCATGGAAATCCTTTCGGGATTGAGGAACCGCTCAAATAAAAGATCATGTTTCAAAGGGTCAACATCTGTAATAAATAAAGTGTAGGCAACAAGTGAACCAGCTGCTGAACCTCTTCCAGGCCCTGTTAAAATCCCACTTTCCCGAGCATAATTCATAAAATCCCAGACGATTAAAAAATAATTGCTAAATTGCATTCGTTTAATAACCGATAATTCATACGTTAATCGGTCCATATACTTGGGGGCCGGTGAGGAAAACCGTTCGCTTAATCCTTTTATGCACAGTTGCTCAAGGTATTCATCTGCGGGAATATGATGTTCAGTTGGATAGGAAGGCAGGAATGTTTTGTTTAACTCCATATTCACATGACATTTTTGGGCAATTAAGAGTGTATTCTCAAGTGCTTGCGGGATCTCAGAAAAAGAATCCACCATTTCAGCCGCAGTTTTTAAATAGAACTGATCACTTCCCAATTGTTCACGATGGTCGTCCTGCAGCTTGTCTCCATTTTTAATCGCAAGTAAACATTCTTGGGCAAATGTATCATCCTGCTCCAAATAATGAACTCTGTTTGTGGCAACAACCGGGATATTGAATTCTTCTGATAGAGCGAGTAGTTCTTTCCTAAGTATTGCTTCTTCCTCAATCAGATGGTTCTGCAATGACAGAAAAAAACGACCGTTCCCAAAAATTCGGTTTAGTTTTTGCATGATATTTAATGCAAACTCACGATCTCCCGAAAGCAAAGATTGCTCGATTTCCCCTTCTAAGCCTGGGGTGATCGCAATCAGCCCATCTGAATAATGTTTTAGCCATTTTAGAGGAATTCCATTTTGAGCTTTTGTCTGAACGGTTGAAGATATTTTCAACAGATTCCTAAAACCGTTGTCATTTTCAGCTAGTAGAACTAACGGAAATGCGTCTTGTTCCGTTTTGCTTCCTACAACATCTACGGTTAAACCGATAATGGGTTTAATCTGATACTTCTTACACAGCTTGTAAAACTCTACGGTTCCATACATTACATTCCGATCCGTTAGAGCAAGAGCCTTGAACCCTTTGTTAACGGCATTCTTTACTAAATCAGCCACTGAAGCTGTGCTGGATAATAAACTATAAGCACTATATACATGAAGGTGAATAAAAGACATTTCGTCACACCCTTATTTCTATATTCTTTTATATTATAGAGCTTCTAGTAAAAAAAAGAAAATATGTTCTGTTTTTTCCGTAACATATTTGTTTTTGCTTGTCCATATAATGAAATGAAACAGGATTTTAATCTGTACAGGGGCGGCGGTTTTGACATGAAGGAGATCGGTTTTTTTCCCGCTTTTATTGAAAGTTATTTTATTGCATTAGGTGTTGTGCTAGGGGGAGCATTAATTGGCGGTATCGCCTCGTTTATTACAGGCCAGCCACCGTTGACAACGGTTTATCGATTATCGTCTGCTCTACGGATTTGGGGAATCGTAGCAGCTATTGGTGGAACCTTTGATACTGTTTATACCTTTGAGCGCGGGTTATTCAACGCAGATACAAGAGATCTATTTAAACAGTTTTTACTGATTCTCTCTGCACTAGGCGGAGCCCAAACAGGAGCACTGATTATCAATTGGCTAACACAGGAGCATATTTCATCATGAGAATTCCGCCCTATTATCGAAATCCGACATGGCAACGGTTCTTTTCCGGAATGGCCATTGGCGGGGCAATCAGCTGGTGCATTTTTTTATATATTCATGGTGTCTGGCAGGAGGAAAGCTCAAAGTTAATCCAGAGCCAGCAAAAGGAAATAAATGACCTGGAAAATGAAAAAAAAATTTGGCAGGAAGATTATGAAAGGCTTAACAAAGAAAATATAGATAAATTAACCGTTCAAAAAATAAACATTAGGATCATTAACTGGGAAAGATATAAATTGGATGACTTTAGTGTTTTTCAAACCGAGGATTTGGTTAAAGATGACCTAAGTGTAATGTTGGCCAAAGATTTGGAGACCGTTTCGAAAAGTAAAGATCTCATTAAGAAAATGGTTGAAAATAAGCCGATTAAAATTAATGAAAAGCGCTACAAACTGAAAGTCAAGGAGATGATCATTTATACAACCTTGACGATCAATCTTGAAATTCAATTTGATGAATGAGAAACGGCCGCCAATCGGCCGTTTTCTCATTCTAACACTTATTGACAAACAACATTTAATTCCTTAAGGACATCCTCAACTTCATCCCAGGTATAGATGGAGGCTCCTGAAGCAAGCGGATGACCGCCACCATTGAATTTTTTTGCAATGCCATTGATCACCGGTCCTTTGGAGCGCAATCGAACTCTAATTTGGTCATGCTCCTCGATGAAAAAGACCCAAGCCTTTATCCCTTTTACATTACCTAGATCACCAATCAAAAGAGAAGCCTCAGATGGCCTAACGTTATACTCTTGAAGTAATTCTTTTGTTAATCGAACCGAAGCAACCCCGTTATCCTGCATCACGAAATTTTGCAGGATATAGCCATTTAATTTGATGATATTGGGATCAAGCTCGTACATTTTATCAAACAATTCTGGACGGGAAAAATTGTAGTGTATTAACTCGCCGGCATAAGCAAAAGTTTTATCCGTTGTGCTCGGGAACAGAAATCTTCCCGTATCCCCCACAATCCCAGCAAAAATTAATCTTGCTGCCTCATCATTTAGCTTTAATCCCTTATCCTTGCCATACTGATAAAATTCATAAATCATTTCACTGCATGAGCTGGCACTTGTGTCCACCCACAATAAATCTCCATACGGATCCTCATTTGGGTGATGATCAATTTTAATTAACTTATCACCAAGTGAAAAACGCTCGTCACATATTCTAGCTGCATTCGCTGTGTCACAAACAATGACTAAAGCACCCTTATAAACCTCATCAGAAATTTGGTCAAGCATCCGCATATAATGTAGGGTTGGTTCATCTTTTCCAACAGCATAAATCTGTTTTTCAGGATAGGATGCTTTTAAAATTTCTACTAACCCACATTGGGAACCGTATGCATCGGGATCAGGACGAACATGACGATGGACGATAATGGTTTCATACTTTTTAATGGTTTCTAAGATTTGTTCTTTCATATGTATTTCTCCTAACCTTCTTTCCTAAAGCCAATAGTGGCATTTTCTTTATATTCACGGTAAAATAATAATGATTTTTTAAACTGGAGGAACAAATTATGCCTATTTTTGTGTTGTTAATTGGATTTGCTCTTGCCTTCTATATATTTTATAAAACAAAATACATTCGAAGCAAGTTTCCTGTTGAAAAGAAATGGCTTTCGGCAAAATCTAATATTGCTCTAGGACTGTTTGTCTTCTTTTTTGGAGTCAATTATTTTTTCAACATTGCCGAAACAATCTCTAACTATTTAATTGCAGGTCTGTTTATTATTTATGGAGGTATTTTCAGCTGGATTGGCTATAAAAAATATAAACACTACCTGCCATTTGCCATTGAGGAAGCAGAAATGGTCAATGCACAAAATGAAACATAGCCGCTCCTACGATTTGAAGCGGCTTTTTTGATGGGTTCATTTACGTTTAAGTCCTGTCAATCAATTGGCAAGTCATCATNNCTAAAACTCCATCATTAAATACTTCTACATCCACTTTACCAAATTTTCTCCCTACTTCAAGAATTCTTGGATAAATTTCCAGAGAACTTTCCATTTGGACTGGTTTAATAAAATAGATGGACATACTTTCGACCACTAAGTCGCCTTTTTTGTAACTGCGCAATACCCGGTTAGCAGCATCTGAAACAATCGTCGTAAAAACACCGTAGGAAATGGTGCCAAGATGATTGGTCATTTGCGGAGTTACCTCAAGAGTGAAGACATCTTCTCCCTTTGCTCGGCCCTGCATCAAAACCATTTGATTCGTCACAATATCATCCAATGTCTCCCCCACTTGAGGCTGACGTTGATTCATTTGTAGTGCTTTTAACACATCTTGACGGCTGATAATTCCTTCAAGACGGTTGGAATCATCAGCAACAGGAAGAACTTCAATCCCTTCCCATACCATGGTATGAGCGGTTGAAGCAACACTTGTTTTCCCCGTAACTGTCATGGGCTGTTTGGTCATGATTTTATCAATGGAAGCATCTAAATCCTGACCCAAAACATCCTTGCTTGTCACCATACCTTGAATCTTCATGTTTTGATCCACAACAGGATAACGGCTGTGTGTGGTTTGTTGATTTAGCTCATGCCAGCGAGAGACCTTTTCATTTGTTTTAAGAAAAAAAGTGTCCGAAATAGGCGTTAAAATATCCTCTACTAAAATAATTTCCTTTTTTATTAATTGGTCATAGATGGCACGGTTAATCATCGTTGCAACAGTAAATGTATCATAGCTAGTAGAAATAATCGGCAATTCTAACTGATCAGCAATTCGCTTTACATGATCTTCTGTATCAAACCCACCTGTAATTAAAACAGCGGCACCGGCTTTTAAAGCCAGTTCATGGGCCTGCGTCCGATTCCCTACAATTAATAGGTTGCCGGCCTCAGTGTAACGCATCATCGCCTCTAGCTTCATCGCACCAATGACAAATTTATTGAGGGTTTTATGCAAACCGGTTCTTCCACCTAATACCTGTCCGTCAACGATATTTACGACTTCCGCAAAGGTAAGCTTTTCAATATTCTCCTTTTTCTTGCGTTCAATCCTAATCGTTCCTACACGCTCAATTGTACTGACATATCCTTTATTTTCAGCTTCTTTAATCGCACGATAGGCCGTGCCTTCACTTACATTCATCGCCTTGGCGATTTGTCTGACTGATATTTTTTCTCCAATCGGAAGCTCATCAATATATTGTAAAATTTGTTCATGTTTTGTAGCCAAGACCTTCACCCTTTTTAATTGAATTCCAGCCCATCCGGTAACCAGAATGTTCTAAATTTCATTATAAGGTGAAAAAAGTCTTGATTCAATGCGGTTTCTCACTTTGTTCAATTATTCTCAAAGATAAGATCGTGTTTTCTTCTTTCCAGACTCTATCTGAAGCTTGCGAACTTGCTTTTTTGGCGAATAAAGCAGAGCTGTAAGATTCCCCGCAATAACCATTAATGCAAAGGCAAGCCAAGCAATCGAAAAAATCCCAGGAGCGCCTTCAGCATGAATGGAAAGCCTTGGTAATGCGAAATATAACATAAAACCACAGAGCAGCAGACAAAGCAAATACCTATTTTTCTTCAACAAGAATTCCTCCCTTTTAAGACTGCTTGTTTCATCTTTATGCTTCTGGAAGGAAAAAAAGTATGATATTTGCCTATCCTTATTTAAATTTCCATGATATCTCCAGGGTTCATCACTTTTCCGTTCTGTTCTTCCAGCATTTGAATAAATTCTTGAGGATCCTGTTTAATAGGAGGGAACGTATTATAATGTATCGGGATGACTATTTTTGCCTGTAGTAATTGTGCCGCATAAGCCGCATCTTCAGGTCCCATCGTGAAATTGTCTCCAATCGGCAGAAATGCCACATCAATCGGATGACGCTCACCGATTAACTTCATATCAGAAAACAATCCTGTATCCCCGGCATGATAAACCGTTTTACCCTCATTCATATACAAAATTCCGGCAGGCATCCCGCCATAAACAAGTTCATTCTCCTTTTCGAAGCTTGACCCATGGAACGCCAAAGTTAATTTTACCTTGCCAAAGTCAAATTGACGGGAACCGCCAATATGTAACCCATGTGTTCTGATTCCCTGCCAGCCTAAATAAGTAGCAATCTCGTAATTGGCCACAACAAGCGCATTATTTTTTTTAGCCAACTCCACTGTATCCCCGACATGGTCATTGTGAGCATGTGAAAGAATAATCACATCAGGCTTCACCTCATCCACTTTTAAATCAGTTAAGCTATTTCCTTTAATAAATGGATCAATTAAGATTGTCTTTCCATTAGACTGAATTTGAACAAAAGAGTGTCCATGATAAGAAATTCTCATTGTCATTCTCCTTTCAATGGATATATATATTTAGTTCCATTTACAATCATGAATTCCTTCCTCTGTTATACCCATAATTATTCTGATTTAATGCATGCCTACTCTGATAGTTTACTTTTTCTACCGATATTGGTACTCTCTAATTGGATTTTATTTTTGGCTCTGTTAAACTTGGGCCTTATTTATAGGGGGAAGAAAAAATGAATCAACGATTGGAAAAGCTCCAAACATGGATGAAAGATAATGATATTGAAGTGAGCTTCCTTACCTCTTCAGAAAATGTTTTCTACTTAAGCGGTTACTTTACCAACCCTCATGAACGCTTGCTTGCCCTTGTGGTATTTCAAGAGGCTGAGCCCTTTTTAGTTTGCCCGGCGATGGAAATCCACGATGCCAAACGTTCCGGCTGGGAACATGAAGTCATCGGCTTTAGTGACATCGATAACCCATGGGAGTTAATCGCCAAATCGCTACAAAAGCGCGTTCAACATGTCGCCAAGGTGGCCATTGAAAAAGAGCATATGAATGTGGAACGCTATGAACATCTTTTACAGCTATTTTCGAAGGCTGCCTTCTTCTCAGCCGAAGAGAAATTGCGCCAGCTTCGTATGATTAAAGATGCAAAGGAAGTAAAAATAATTGAAGAGGCCTGTGCTTTGGCTGATTATGCAGTGCAGTACGGCTGCAGCGAAATTAAGGAAGGGAAAACAGAGCTTGATGTCCTAAATGCCCTAGAATATGCCCTCAAACAAAAGGGCGTGACAGAAATGTCCTTTGCTACAATGGTTTTAACCGGCGCTAATGCAGCTTCTCCACACGGCAATCCAGGACAAACCAAAATTCAAAAGGGCGACTTGGTGTTATTTGACTTAGGGGTAGTGGTGGATCGTTATTGCTCTGACATTACCAGAACAGTGGCATACGGTGACATCAGCGACAAACAAAAAGATATTTACGATACTGTCTTAAAAGCACAATTAGCTGCAGTTGAGGCAAGTAAGCCTGGAGCTACTGCTGCGGAAGTAGACCTCACTGCCCGAAAAATCATTAGTGATGCCGGATACGGTGAATATTTTCCACATCGCCTAGGTCATGGTTTAGGAATTAGTATTCATGAGTATCCGTCTCTTACTGAAACCAATCAACTTGTTATCCAA
This sequence comes from Bacillus sp. JJ1764, assembly GCF_036962145.1. NCBI lineage: Bacteria > Bacillati > Bacillota > Bacilli > Caryophanales > Bacillaceae > Bacillus > Bacillus sp. JJ1764. Next base: position 44,225 of record NZ_JBALNY010000061.1, read on the forward strand.
GAAGGAATGGTTTACACAATCGAACCAGGTATCTATGTACCAAACGTTGCCGGCGTGCGTATTGAGGATGATATCTATATTACCGCGGACGGAGCAATAACGTTAACAAAATTCCCGAAAGAATTGCAGATTATTAAATAAGAGTCTGTAAGCAATAGACACAAAGTACAAATTAGTTTTAATAGAGCCAATTAGCAAATTTGGGTGTAATTAACATTGCAACTATGGATAAATTGATGTAATATACAAATACAGGCTGCGTTGTTCGTAGTGATAATAAAGTTTTAACCTTTAAGCTGTAACAGGGAGTTTTAATATCGAAGCCGGAATGACAAGCCTCCGTCTATACGACAGGGAGGACATGCAGAAAAGCTTCTGCGAACACCCACTTTGAGGAGTGGTGGTTTAAAACTTTCTTATATGAGGTACGGCAAATGCGGCTTTCATAATTGGGTCTTTCTCGCCAGCTCTTTCATGAGCTGGTTTTTTCTTTTTATTATTGGCTTTGTTAAAGAACCCTTTTGATTGGAGCGGAAGGC
>NZ_JBALNY010000061.1:44875-66811 GCF_036962145.1 Bacillus sp. JJ1764
AGCGCAAATCAACAGCCACGTTTAACAGCTTTATTATTAAATGAAGGCAGCAGGGCAAAGAATTGATTTCTTGCCCTGTTGCCTTTTATTTTTAACCAAGCAACTCCCTGGTATCTTTATAATCCATTCCATGTGCCTCTGCTACTGCCTTATAGGTGACAAAGCCAGCTAGCGTATTTATTCCTTTAAGCAGTGCTTCTTGGTCCAAGCAGGCTTGACGATAACCTTTATTAGCAATTTGTAATGCATACGGTACCGTCACGTTTGTCAGAGCAATAGTAGATGTTCTTGGTACTGCCCCCGGCATGTTGGCTACAGCATAATGAACCACACCGTGCTTGATATAGGTCGGGTTATCATGAGTGGTAATTCGGTCTGTCGTTTCAAAAATACCGCCTTGGTCGATGGCGATATCCACTACCACACTTCCAGGTTTCATCGTTTTAATCATTTCCTCCGTTACAAGCTTGGGCGCCTTAGCACCCGGAATTAAAACAGCTCCAATCACCAAATCTGACTCTTTAACAGCTTCGGCGATATTGTATGGGTTTGACATCAGAGTAGTAACATCACTTCCGAAAATATCATCCAACTGTCGCAAACGATCTGGGTTTAAATCAATGATAGTAACTTTTGCTCCCAAACCAATCGCCATTTTTGCTGCATTGGTACCTGCCACGCCACCTCCAATTATCGTAACATTTCCCCTTTTAACCCCTGGAACTCCAGATAGAAGAATACCCATTCCTCCGTAAACTTTTTCTAAAAATTGTGCACCGACCTGGGCTGCCATTCTCCCAGCAACTTCACTCATCGGTGTCAACAAGGGCAAGCTGTTATTAGACAGTTGCACAGTTTCATAGGCAATTCCCACCACCTTTTTCGCAATCAACGCCTTGGTCAGTTCCGGTTCAGGAGCTAAGTGCAAATATGTAAATAAAATTAAGTCTTCACGAAAATACTGACATTCGTCAGGCAGTGGTTCTTTTACCTTCATGACCATTTCCTTGGACCAGGCTTCTTTCGCAGAGTCAACTATTTTTGCGCCAGCAGCTTGGTAGTCTTCATCGGCAAAACCAGATCCAAGACCGGCTCCTTTTTCTATATACACTTCATGTCCAAAATGTAATAGGTTTACAACCCCTGCTGGTGTCATCGCCACACGATTTTCATTATTTTTAATTTCTTTTGGCACTCCTATTTTCATTGGTTTCCCTCCAGTAAAATAATGTAAGGATCTTCATTTTATCAAAATCTTTTCTAATACCAAACTAGTGGAAAAGCCTTACCTAATCAAAGCAAGGCTTTTTATTTTTTAATAGTAGTATGGGTATCCGTAGTATGGATATGGATAAGGATATCCGTACCCATATCCATACGGTGATAATAATGCTCCCGTAGCTAAACCAGCTGCAAAAGGAAAGCCAAATCCAAAACCAAATGGTCTGCCGAAGCCAAATCCCCACGGTCTTCCGAATCCATGATGGAAGCCTCCAAAACCTCCAAAGTGTCCAAAACCGCCATGTCCAAAACCGCCAAAGCCATGATGAAGTCTTCCATCATTTAAATCATACAAATGTTGATCTACATTCAATGTAGTATTCATGGGCATTAATCCCATTTCTTGATTCATTGTTCCTCTCTCCTCCAATTATTATTATCTGTTAAATAAAGAACGGAAATCCAAATCCGAAACCAAATGGAACGCCGAAACCGAATGGAACACCAAAGCCAAACGGTCCTCCAAAGAAAGGACGCCCAAAGCCAAATGGTCCTCCAAAAAATGGACCCCCAAAACCAAAACCCCAAGGTCGGAAGCCAAATCCTCCCCATAAGCGCGATTCATCAGGGTTATAGTTTAATGTCTGGTCATAAGGCATATTTCCTGGATTCATATACATATGATTATTCATACTCTTCCTCCTCAAATGTAATACGTAACACACTTAAAGAATATGCATCCTATTAGGCAACTTCTTGGGTATATGCCCTGATAGTGAAATTTTTCTGTGTAAGTGCTTATAAAAATGGTATTTTATCAAGTTCAGAGGTCTTTAAATATGAAAGGGCAATCCATCTCCGGAAAGCCCCTTCATCCCTTAACCCTCGGTTGTAGTAAAATCAGTCTGGTCAGCCACGGCAGTGCCTTCATCGATGTATCCACTATTATAAGAATTCATGATTTGTTCGCTGATTTCACTTACTCCATTTTCATCAAAGTCAAATGTAAATTTTTTATTCGGATCCAGTTGAGTCATTCTTACATCCCCTTTCTTGGTAAGGTACTACATTATTGTTCGAAAAGTTGAAACAGTTATTCCCTCCGGTTTACTGTATAATAATGGTAAGGAGATGATAATCATGGGACTTAAATATCAAAATATTATGGTTGCCATTGATGGTTCCAAAGAAGCAGATTGGGCATTCAAAAAAGGGATAGAAGTTGCTAAAAGGAATCAAGCCAAACTATTATTGGTTCATGTCATCGATACAAGATCATTTGCATTAGTAGAAGCCTATGACACCGTTATAGGTGAAAGAGCTGAAAAACTGGCTAAAGAAATGCTAGAAAATTATCAAAAGCTGGCATTGGAAGCTGGATTACCTGAAGTACAATTCGAAATTGACTTCGGTTCACCAAAAGTTAGAATTCCAAGAGAACTGGCCAAAAAGCATGATGTTGATTTAATTATTTGCGGTGCTACAGGCATGAATGTGGTAGAAAGATTCTTCATTGGTAGTGTATCAGAGCATATTGTTAGGTACGCTCCATGTGACGTCCTTGTCGTACGTACACAAAAAGATTTAGAATAAAGTTTTAAGTACGGAGCCCTATGGGTTTCGTACTTTTTTTTGAAAACACAAAAAATATCGTGAATATTTTCACAATCTGTAGTATTATTATAATAATTACACTTTTTTAGGAGGGGTATGATGAAAGAGAATTTTTCATTTGATCATCGTCTTGGCATTTATATTCCTGACTTAATTCATGAATGGGGACAGTTTAGCAAGGATATTCAAGAAGGTATACTATTTCATTGGGAGAGAATTCGCGGTTCGATTCCTGATCGAATTAGTGAGCTTGAAGCAGAGATTAACCATAAGCAAGCAGAACTTTCAGACGAAAATGACTTCCCTCGTTCCTGTCAATTAAACACAGAAATCTCCGAACTTGCTTCCATTATTAACGATCTTTGGCTTTGGTACCGTGCAAATCAACAAATTTCAGTAAAAGTTCATCAATAAAAACTCCCTCCATTTTGAAGGGAGTTTTATTTTTCTCAAAGATCTTTTTTAATTTCACGAACAACGTGACCGATTTCCGGAAGAATCAATTTATTCATCGCCAGCTTTACCGCACCTGTAGAACCAGGTGTAGAAAAAATGGCTGTATCGTTCACTACACCTGCAATCGCTCTTGAGAGAATAGCGGCTGAACCGATATCTTCCTGATAACTAAGCATTCTAAAAATCTCTCCAAAACCGACGATTTCCTTATCAAGCAGTTCCTGTACCGTTTCAATCGTCACATCCCGCTTAGCAATTCCTGTTCCGCCATTTGTTAAGACAACATCAATATCATCTCGCTCACATGCTTTTAGGATTTCAGTTTGAATCGGGAACGTTTCATCCTTGACGATACAATAATCAACAATATGATGACCGGCGTCCTCAAGTAAGTCAATCATTAACTTCCCGCTTTTATCGGTATCAGAATTCCTTGTGTCACTTACAGTTATAATCTTGCAATTGATTGTTTTAGGAGCTGCGCTTTTATGTTCAATTGTACTCATTCAGATAACTCCTCTTTTTCTTTAAGATAGCGAAGTTGATAGTATTTATGGGCTATATTAGTGACTTTTCTTGTTAACTGATAATTGGCGCCAGCCCCGATAGCCATACTTACCAACGGGATCCCCTGAATTAATTTCTTACGAAACAAGGCGATTATAAATGCTTTTAACAATTGTTGGATTGGTTGTTCTACCCATGATATATTTGTCATTTCATCGTTTCCTACGTAAAAATAATTATGTTGGTATTGCTCTGTTTCTTTGATTAAAGCAAGCCATCCATTTTTTTGAATTTGCGGTGGCAAAGTGGCAATATGAAACACTTTTAATGAATTCATCATCTCATTAGGCGTATTGATTTCATATCCATAGGTCATGGCTATTAGTTGTACGGCTCTTATATTGATGACAGCCATAGCTGGAATATCCGTTCCAAGGAGAATTGTGCTCCCTGAGCCAGTTAAACTTCCTTGAAAAAATGAGTACAACCGATGTCTGGCCATATGCTGTTCTGCTATGTATTGTAATTGGTCTATTTCTAAATGTCGTAAGTCTTCTATTTTTTCAATATGTTGATTAAAAATTCTTCCCGAAGCCAAAATGCGTTCCTTGGCATCCATTTGCAGCTGAGAACCTTGAATCAGACTGTGTAAATGAAACAACCAAGTATCCAGCATCGTAAAAAATTGCTTTTGGACCTTGCTAGGCAATAAAGAAAATGAACGTTCTAAATATTTTTCATAAGTGAGCTGAAAGTCATTTGGTTCGTAGCTTAACAGCTTTTCTTCCCATTCACGGATTTCTTGCCATGCAGCCTTTTCTCTGGGAGTCAACGGCATTTCCACCCCTCCTCCAAGCCTTTTTTTTAGTATAACATAAAATAAATTCAGAAAATAAAAAGGCAATAGCTTTTTTTGTTAAGCTATTGCCTTTTGGTCTATTATTCTTCAGTTAAGCGAACGACGTCACGGGCAATCATAACTTCTTCGTCAGTCGGAATTACCATAACTTTTACCGGTGAATGCGGATAGTTCACGAAAGCTTCCTTGCCTCGTACTTGATTAAGGGCTGGATCCCAATAAACACCCATAAATTCTAGTCCTTTTAATACATTAGCACGAATCACATCACTATTCTCTCCGATACCTGCAGTGAAGATTATGGCATCAATGCCGTTCATGCGGGCTGCATAAGAACCAATGTATTTATGAATGCGGTTGGAGAAAATATCCAAAGCCAATTGTGCCCGATCATTTCCTTTTTTCGCTTCAATTTCAATATCGCGTAAATCACTAGAAAAACCGGACATTGCTAGCATACCGCTTTTCTTATTTAAAACGTCCAACACTTCATCAGCCGTTTTATTTGTTTTTTCCATAATATAAGGAATTAATGCCGGGTCAATATTACCTGAACGAGTACCCATTGTTACCCCTGCAAGTGGTGTAAAGCCCATGGATGTATCAATGGATTTTCCGCCTTGAATCGCAGCAATACTTGCCCCGTTCCCAAGGTGACAAGAGATGAGTCTTAATTGTTCCAATGGACGGCCTAACATCTCAGCAGCACGTTGTGAAACATATTTATGACTTGTTCCATGAAATCCATATTTACGAATACCGTATTTTTGATAGTACTCATATGGAAGGCTATATAAAAATGAGCTTTCCGGCATCGTTTGATGGAATGCTGTATCAAAAACAGCAATAGCCGGCACATTCGGAAGAGCCTGTTTAAATGCTTTAATACCAGTAATATTTGCCGGATTATGCAATGGTGCAAGATCAGATAATTCTTCGATTTCCTTAAGGACTTCGTCCGTAATAACAACGGAATCATTAAATTTTTCTCCGCCATGTACGACCCTGTGCCCTACTCCTTCAATTTCATCTAAAGATTGGATAATTCCTAATGTTGTTAATTTATCCAAAAGCATTTTAACTGCCACTTCATGATCTGGGATATCAAGAGTTTCCTTAAGTTTTTCACCATTTGCTGTAATGTTAAAAATAGAATCCTTTAAGCCTATTCTCTCGATCAGCCCTTTTGTGATGACTTCCTCACTTGGCATTTCAAATAATTGAAATTTTAATGAGGAACTTCCTGCATTGATTGCAATAATTTTCGCCACTTCTAAACGCTCCTTTTAAATAACACAATAATTTCAGAATCCTTTTAATTTGTACAGTTTTAGTTTGTACAAACCATCTTATGAATATTTCCCCAATTGTTCATTTAATCACTATGTATTTAGTTTTTCAAGACGAAAAATCACTGGTAGCGATTACATCATAAAATAATAAAATTCTGAAAAAGGATTATAAATAAAAAAAAAGGGCATCCGACTGGATGTCATCCTTTATTTTCCTGAAACCATTTTTCAATTTGTAAGAGGATTTTGTCCATCTCATTCCGGTTTGACAAACTTGGTAAGTTAACCAATAATGCCTGTTTTGGCAACTGAACCTTTTCACCTTTTTTCTGCAGTACAAGTATGCTCTTTGCGGCATTTTTATTTTTAAACATATTAATGGGGAATTGCAGCAGACCTTGAATCACAACATGTTCTTTTAAGTATTCATGCAGCTTTCCCGCTTGGTCACTTTCAAAAAGTCCATTTGGAATAATGAAAAATAAGTAGCCCCCTGGCTTTGTGTATCTAACGCCCTGTTCAATAAACAAATGATGGGAGTAAGCGTGTCCTGTATCTGCGTTTAATTCAAATTCACTAGCTCTGACGTCATTTGGGTAATAGCCAACCGGCAAATCGGCAATAACAGCATCTACTTGTTCAATAAATAAAGGTTCCAAACTGTCTTGATTAAAAAATTGAATGGGCTGTTCTTGTAAATTGGCATTAATATAGGCAAGCTTTATTAATAAGTCATCAATATCAATTCCAATTGCCTCGATGTTTCGTTGTTGCAGATGATTTAATACCGTTAATAATAAATTTCCTGTTCCGACAGCAGGGTCAAGCAAGTGGAATGATGGTTCTTTAACAAATCTTTCAACCAGGTAGGAAAGCAACATGCCAACCGAATCAGGGGTCATTTGATGATTAGGCTGAATATTTTCTTTCATTCCTTTAAGAATCACAAGTTGAAACGCCTTTCGGATATCCTCTTTTGTGAACCTTTCAAGTTGGAGACTTTCATATTGTTTTTTGAGCCTTTTCACGGTTAATTCGCTTAGTTCTTCTTGTAGAATAGACTCATGGAATATATTTTCTCCCGTTTCGGCTAAAGCCTCTAAGTAAGAAAATCCTACCTCTTCCTGCAAAGAAAGAGCGGTTTCATTAAATATGGTAAATAACTGTTCAATTGGAGTAATCGTCATTACTTCTCCTCCATATGTATGATTTTTTATTCATGAAGTAAACACAGCAAAGGCCCCGCCATGGACGAGGCCTTTAGAAATGATCTTATTTTGCATTTCTGGCAGCTTCAATTGCTGCTTCGTAGTTAGGGTGATTAGTTGCTTCACTCACATACTCAACATAAGTAACTGTATCGCTGGAATCCACTACAAACACAGCACGGGCTAGTAATCTTAGTTCTTTAATAGCAACGCCATAAGCCTCACCAAATGAAAGATCACGGTGGTCTGATAATGTTTGAACATTTTCAATACCAGCTGCGGCACACCAACGCTTTTGCGCAAACGGCAAATCCACACTTACAGTAAGTACTTTAACATTGTCTAGCTTGCTTGCCTCTTCGTTAAATCTGCGAGTTTCGGCATCACAAACTCCCGTATCAAGAGAAGGAACGGAAGCAATTAAGCGTACCTGCCCCTTTGTATGATCTAACGTTACCTCTGATAAATCATTTGCAAGGACTGTGAAATTAGGAGCCTTATCTCCAACCTTTACCTCATTCCCAAGTAAAGTCACAGGACCTCCCTTAAACGTAACACTTGCCATTCTAACATCCTCCTTTGTCGGTATTATCAAAGTCGGCACAGATTCCATCAAATGAACCGGATAACTTTGAATATGTACAGTGTAAATATATCCTGTCAGAATTAGTTTTGCAATTATTAAGCCCTGTACAATGCTCATTCTTTTCGTTAATTCCCCCCATAAAGAAAACTCGCCTTATGGCGAGCCTGAGGCCTGTATAAGCACTTTGTGCAAAATATGGTTATTCTTTCACATCGATATTTAAATCATCCTTGGACTTATGGGAATCAGAACCATTTTGTTGTTTAGTTTCATCTCTTCTGGAGAACATTTGCTGAATTTTATCTACAGCCTGTGGTGCAAGCTCCAAAATTTTCTCATATAAATGAGTGCTTTCATCCAGGTGAAGCATCTTAACTCCTTGTGAGTTGACAATTAAGAAGGCAATTGGAGTAATGGAAACCCCGGCACCGCTACCACCGCCAAACGGCAGCTTCGAGTCGCCCTGATTTTGACCTTGGCCCTGTCCTTGTCCAGGGCTTTGGCTCTGTGACCCTCCCATTTTAAACTCACTGCCACCTGCAGCAAATCCAAATCCCACCTTTGAAACTGTCAAGATAACACTTCCATCGGGGGTTTCAACAGGATCTCCAATGATTGTATTGACATCAATCATTTCCTTTAAGCTTTCCATTGCAGTTGTCATTAATCCTTGAATTGGGTGATCAGACATAGCAGAATCCTCCTCTATGAAATGGATTTGATTTTTTCATTTGAAAAATTTGCATTGTTCTTGGAGCGCTTTTTTTCGCCTCTCCAAAATTTAATTAGTTTTAATCCTGCTAAAATAGCATGCCCGATTCGAAATTGAAACATACATTTTAACTGAGTCTGAATCACCGCTGCTTGAAAATGCGGTGTAATAGATAATTGTGGCATCACAGTTAGATTTAAAAATTTACTGAGAAGCCCGACAATACCTCCTTTTGCTGCCCATAATGCTCCAACTGCAATCCCTGTGTGAGCAGCATCCCCCACTCCAATGAACGTTTCCCATTCTAGCTGTTTAATCATAACTTTCTTAAAAAGTTTTTTAATAATTAAATTTAAATTAAAAATGCGATCAAGCAACTCATGAGTTCGTTGCCAATAACCCGTAACTTCCTTTTTTGAAATTTGCTGTACCTTTTCATCGTCCTTATTCAAATTGGAATCACTTTTGACAACGATACTGGGGGAATCATCATCAATTTTTATTAATGGTATGTTCTTTTTGTACTTAATTAACCCAAACCAAATGCGAAATTCAATCGTTAAGTTGTCGTTATCATTATAATGCTGGTAATGAATGAGTACCGTTAATTTAGTAAGGACCATCACTAAAACTAGTAAGACAAATGCAAGCAGGGTAATAAGCAGCCAAACCAACTCGTTCACAACCTTTCAACGTGCTAGTATTTCCCCAACCCAAAAAAATAAACCTATCAACAATGTTGATAGGCGAAAAATTATCGTTCGGTATGAACCACAGTTGTATCGGTAAACAAATCATGCAGCCCTTGCTTTTTAGGTAAGAATGCCACGATCAGATACCCTAAGATGATGGTGGCAGAAATGAATCTGCCAATCCATTCCCGAAAAATAATGGTTCCCCATGATAATGTATCTTGGTTGACTCCAATAACTTTTAAACCAAAGACCATTTTTCCAAGGGTTTGTCGGAAGAACTTAGTCATTAAAACAAAATACAAATAAAAAATTACGGCTGATACGATGGTAACTGGTGCAAATAGGCTGTGTTCCGATAAAGACAGACCTAGTCCTCTAAAGATTGGATTCATCACAATTCTTTCAATACTGCCCACCACGACCAGATCTAACAGATACGCCCAAAAACGCATCCAAAAGCCAGCATAGTGTATAGGTAGTTTAGCATCGACACCGTTATGAAAAGGAATCTCTTCCTGTTCCACATCATTCTTCAACAATGGTTCGTTGACATAATCTTGGTAATCATTCGAATTCAATGAGAAACACCTCTATTCAGCATAAAGATACATGAGACGCGGAGAATTGGGCTTCGATAAAATTTTCATCAATCCTGCGGTTTCCGCTTGATCTCCCAACCACTGTTTTGCCTGATTTTTGAATAGAGATCCAAAGCCAAGATTATCTGTATACCGAATCACTTTTGCACCCTTTAATTTTTCATTTTTTTTCATTTCATTTATAACATCATCCAAATATCCAAAACCATCAATCAGTTTTAATTCAAGTGCCTGCCTACCATCATATATTCTTCCATCAGCAATTTTTTTCACATCAGCGGTAGACATATGGCGCCCATCGGAAATTACTTTGACAAATCCCTCATACGAATTATCAATCATTCGTTGCAGAATTTGCCTTTCTTCATCCGTCATCTCACGCGTCGGACTCATAATATCTTTATATTTGCCACTTTTGACCGTAACAAAATTGACTCCATACTTATCTGCCAATCCTTTATAATTAATCCCTTCCATAATGACCCCAAGACTCCCAGTTAACGTTTCCGGGCTGGCATAAATCTTCTTGGCGGCTGTCGAAATATAATAGCCTCCTGATGCGGCCATCGAACCCATAGAAATATAAACCGGCTTTTTCGTATCCTTTTGAATCTTAGCTAATTTAGCATGGATCTCTGCACTTTCTACTACACCTCCGCCAGGGGAATTGACTCTAATAATGATCCCCTTTATCGTGTCATCTTCTTTAATATGATTCAGCTTTTTTAGAAAATCCTGATGATTGTAGCCTGTAGCCTGTAAAAGGGATCCCGCCGAATCTCCAGTATCCTGAATCACTCCATCCACATCAAGAAGAGCAATTTTCTTAAAATCATTTCCTTCTTTGACGACCTCTTCTGTAAAAGAATCATCATCCATAAAACGGCTGAAATTTGTTTCTACTCCTTTATAGGCCGATGCTGATAAAACATTGATCAACACCGAAGCAACAAATAATACTGATGCAATCCCTAAAGCAGCCCATCTTTTTCCACTCATATGTATTCCCCCCAATAAACTTTGTCAGAAAGTCATGCTCCCTCCTATCATATTCTTTCAAAAAAATGCTAAACTAATTTGAGACTATGTTCATTTTATCAAGTTTTATTTACTTATGGGAATAATTGATATATTTTACATAAAATATCAGGAGGACCGATGAATGAGCGAGAGAAAAAACATTTTTTATTATCACAAGCGTAACGAAGAGGTTCTTGCCAAAGCAGCGCCGCTTTTTGAGGCAACAGAGAGATTTGGGTTTACGATCGTCGATGACTACAAAAATGCCAATATTATCGCAAGCATTGGAGATGATGGTACGTTCCTTCAAGCTGTACGTGCAACCGGCTTTCGTGAAGATTGTCTCTATATGGGCATATCAACAAAAGATAATTTAAATATGTACTGTGATTTCAGAATCGGTGAAACCTCTAGAATGATTGATGCTATGCTTACAGATCAATTGAAGGTACGACGTTATCCGTTGCTTGAAGTTTTTGTAAGTGGGCAAGGAACATATAATTGTTTAAACGAATTTAGCATCCGTTCCTCGATTATTAAAACACTGGTTATTGATGTTTTCCTTGATCAATTGCATTTTGAAACTTTCCGTGGAGATGGTTTAATTGTAGCAACGCCAACCGGTAGTACCGCCTATAACAAATCAGTTAATGGTGCCATTGTCGACCCACTGATTTCTTGTATGCAAGTAAGTGAAGTTGCCTCCATTAATAATAATCGCTATCGTACACTCGGGTCCTCTTTTATTGTTGGAAAAGAAAGAGCGTTAACGTTAAAAATCTTAACAGAAGAAAATGATTATCCAACAATGGGCATGGATAATGAGGCATTAAGCATCCGCCATGTTGATAAAATCCAAATTAAAATAAGTGATATAAAATTAAAGACACTGAAATTAAAGGACAACTCCTTCTGGGAAAAGGTTAAGCGAACGTTTCTATAAAAAAGGGCTGGCGAGAATGCCTCGTCAGCCTTGAATTGATTTTTCCTTTATTCTTTTGCTAGAGAGTAAATTTGTTTTGGATAAAGAATAAATCGTTAATGCAGTCCAGATAAAAATAAATGATAAAAGCTGCACTTTTGAAAAATGCTCTTTATACATAAATATTCCTAATATTAAGGTTAAGGTTGGTGCAATGTATTGGAGAAACCCTAACAATGATAGAGGAATCTTTTGTGCTCCCTTTGCAAAATATAGAAGAGGCACTGCTGTTGCAACTCCGGCCCCGATTAATAAAAGATTAGTTCCGGCACTGGCAGTTAAAAATGAGCTATTCCCTTTGAACAATAGAATGACCAAATAAATGGCAGCAATGGGTGTTACCGTTAGCGTTTCTAATGTAAGCCCTACTGAAGAGTCGACATTAATCATTTTCTTGGCTAAACCGTAAAGTCCAAAGGAAAGAGCCAAAATAATCGCCACCCAAGGGAATTGTCCATGGGAGAAGGTAATAATGAGTACACCTGTAGCAGCTAAACCAAAGGAAATATATTGATAGAAGGATAACTTCTCCTTTAAAACAATCATGCCCAATAAAATGCTGACCAGCGGATTAATATAATAGCCCAAACTTGTTTCGATCATATGACCGTTATTGACAGCCCAAATATAGGTGTACCAATTGATACTGATCAGTAAGGACGCACTAATAAGTGCATACATCTGTTTTTTATTTTGTGCAAAGCCTTTCCATGTCTTTATAAACAGTCCCCATTTTTTGGTGAACAACAGAATGATAAGCATGAAAATAAAGGACCATAAGACTCGATTCGCGAGAATTTCCTTTGCATTTACCCCATGTAGAAGTTTCCAATAAATAGGCAGAAGCCCCCATAGAAAATAAGAAAATCCGGCGTAAATAACCCCCTGTTTTGTATTACTATTCATTATATTTCTATCCCCTATTCTTTCTAGTATCGAAATAATATTATAACGTGATTTTCGAAAAATAGGGTAATTATTTTAAAAATAAAACAGGCAATCAATTTTACAATCGATTGCCTGTTTGTCCTATTATGATTTTTTTATCGCTTCAAATTCTTTTTGTCTCAGTTCTATTCTGCGGATTTTACCTGATGTGGTTTTTGGCAGTTCCTCAACATATTCGATCTTTCTTGGATATTTGTATGGGGCAGTTAGTTCTTTTACATGCTCCTGTAATGTTTTCGTTATTTCCGCCGTATCACTTGGAGATACTCCCTCTCTTAAAACAACAAATGCCTTTACTATATATCCGCGAATTTCATCAGGGCTTGCTACTACCGCGCATTCTTTTACAAATGGGTGTTTCACCAAAGCATCTTCGACTTCAAAAGGCCCAATTGTATAACCGGAACTGATAATAATATCATCACCGCGCCCTTCAAACCAGAAATAGCCATCTTCATCCATTTTAGCTTTATCTCCCGTTACATAATAATCGCCGCGGAATTGCATAGCTGTTCTTTCCGGGTCTTTATAATAATTTTTGAATAATGCCGGTGTCTCGACATGAACCGCAATATCTCCTACCTCGCCATCAGCACATACCTGACCCATATCATTAATAATTTCGACTCGATTGCCAGGTGTTGGTTTCCCCATTGATCCCGGTTTTAATTCCATTCCTTTCGTAACGCCGACCAACAATGTGTTTTCCGTTTGTCCATAGCCATCACGAACATCCACATGGAAATTTTTCCTAAATATATCGATGACTTCACGATTTAATGGTTCTCCTGCCGACACTGCACTATGAAGTTTTGGCAATTGGTAGTCTGCTAAATTGTTAACTTTTGCCATCAATCGATACTCTGTCGGTGTGCAGCATAGAACATTGATCTGGTATTTCTCAAGGAGGGATAAATATTTTTGCGGATCAAATTTTCCATTATAGATCAAACCGGTTGCACCTGAGCCAAGCACTGATAAAAACGGACTCCAAATCCATTTTTGCCAACCCGGGGCTGCTGTGGCCCAAACGGTATCTCTCTCTTCAATACAAAGCCACTTTGCTGCGGCAGTGCGCAGATGAGCAAAGGCCCAGCCATGTGTATGGACTACACCTTTTGGATTTCCTGTAGTCCCGGAAGTATAGGATAAAAAGGCCATATCATCACGAAGTGTGTCTGCAAGGGTCAGGACTTCTGATGCGCTCTGCATTTCAGCATCCAACTGAACCCAACCTTCCTTTTCAGCTCCGACGACAAATTTCACTAATGGTTGCGTTTCCTTTAAATTCGTGAATTGCCCCGTAAATGGATGATAACTGACAACTGCTTTCACATCACCATGAGAGATTCTGTACTGCAGATCTTTTTCCCGTAACATTTCCGAACTTGGAATGACTACCATGCCTGCTTTTAAAGCTGCTAAATAGACGACGTAGGCTTCAATTAAACGCGGAATAATGACAAGAACGACATCACCTTTAGATAGACCATTTTGTGCAAAGACATTGCCAGCTTTGTTCACTTGCTTTAACAGCTCTTCGTATGTAATTTCCTCTGTGTCGCCAGACTCATTTTCCCATTTTAATGCCACTTTCCCCTGAACTTTAGCAAATTTCTCTACCTCGGAAACTAAATTATAATGTTCCGGTGCAATCAAATCTTCCCGTTTCATCCTAATCCCCCTCTTTGAAAAATTTTCATCCCCATGATTATTATACAAAATTATTTAAAAATTTAAAATTATTATCCAATTAAAAATTTATTTCTATACAAAAAGAGAGTGGGAAGATCCCACTCTCTGTAGCCATCGTATTGATTTTTAATTATCGAGCGAACCCGCCTAATTGTGATTCAGCCATTGATACTAGGCGCTTAGTGATTTCTCCACCAACAGATCCGTTAGCGCGAGAAGTAGTATCAGCACCAAGATTTACACCAAATTCTTGAGCAATTTCATACTTCATTTGGTTAAGAGCTTCTTGAACTCCTGGTACTAAAAGTTGATTAGAGTTGTTGTTTCTAGCCATCTATACTCACCTCCTTGTGAGTATAGATTGTGTAGAACCAGCAAACTTCATTCTATTTAAAAACTGGTAATTATTCACATAAAATTCAAAAATAACAATTAAAATAATTCTTGAAACTCTTCAATTTTCTCTTTATATGGTTTGATGAAGACCGTTTCTGTTTCCTGAACTGCTTCTCGAATCAACGGTTCAAAATCATAATAGCTTTCATACTGATTTACTTTTTCCCGTTTTGGCTTTGTTTTAGGTGAAGCTGGTACAAACACTGTACAACAATCTTCAAATGGGCGATTTGAAATTTCTAAGGTATCTATTTCACTCGCGATTTTAATAATATCGGTTTTGTCCATCGAAATCAAGGGGCGCAAAATGGGTGTGTTAGTTACTTCATTAATGGCAAACATACTTTCAAGAGTTTGGCTAGCAACCTGCCCCAAACTTTCCCCGGTAATAATGGCTAGCCCTTCATTAATATTTCTGATTTCATCCGTGATTCTTAGCATCATTCTTCTAGTAGAAGTCATCGTATAATTTTCCGGTACTTGTTCACGTATTGCTTGCTGCACATCAGTGAAAGGCACAATATGCAGCTTAATGGAACTTCCATAAATTTCTGCCAGCTTTCCTGCAAGGTCAATTACTTTCTCTTTTGACCGTTCACTTGTAAATGGTGGACTGAAAAAGTGGACTGCCTCTATTTCCAATCCGCGCTTCATAGATAGGTATCCAGCAACAGGACTATCAATACCACCAGAAAGCATCAGCATTGCTTTTCCACTTGATCCAAGTGGTAAGCCTCCTGCTCCTTTAATTGTCTCACAAGATAAATAGACAGCTTCTTTTCTAACTTCAGCCCGAAGATTAATATCTGGATTTCTGACATCCACCTTTAATCCAGGAATATTAAATAATAAATGTCCGCCAATAGCATGATTGAGCTCATTTGTATCTAATTCAAAGGTTTTATCTGATCTCTTGGCCGTCACTTTAAAGGTTTTCCCCTCCTCGAAGAGAGCTTTAACAAGATCAAGTGAAGCCTGTTTAATGACATCCATATCTTTTTTTATCTTTACTGCCGGACTGAACGATTGAATACCAAAAATATGTTTTAATTTCTCAATGATTTCTATCCCATTTTCACCGTTTAAAATTACATACATCCGATCATGGCTTGCCTCAATTTTAATATTCGTATAGTTTCTTAAAGCAATGCGAACGCTTTTTCTAAGCTTTTCCACAAATTTACCACGATTTCTTCCTTTAGTTGAAATCTCTCCATATCGGATTAAAATACGATCATAATTCATGATTTCATTACCTCTCCTAATTGTTTTACCGTTCTCTCAATTTCTTTGATGACAGTTTTTGCTTCTTCTTCCGTATTGTCATAGGATAGGCTGAGTCTTATCGCACTTTCCGCTAACGATTCCGGAACACCCATTGCCAAAAGTGTGTTGCTCGGAGATTTCTTTTTAGAAGAGCAAGCACTTGTCGTCGAGACAAAGATTTCTTTTTGCTCAAGGGCATGGATAAACACTTCAGACTTAATTCCCTGGAGTGAAAAATTTAATATATGGGGTGCTGAGTTTTCTTGAGGAGTATTCATAATGATACCCTCGATCTTCTCTAACTCCGTTCTCAACAGCTGTTTCATGGCTTCGAGTCTCTTTAATCCCGTTTCTCTTTTCTGTAGGGTTAGGCGCAGCGCTTTGGCTAACGCAACCGCCCCGGCAACATTTTCCGTGCCACTGCGGATTTTCCTTTCTTGATTCCCTCCTGAAAATAACGGAGTAAGGTGAACTCCGTCTCGGATAAACAGGGCACCTGTACCTTTTAGTCCATGAAATTTATGTCCGGAAATCGAGTAAAAATCAATCCTGCTGTCATACAAATCAAGGTGCACCTTGCCCACTCCTTGGACCGCATCCACATGAAATAAAATCGACGGGTGCATTTTTAACATCTCACCGATTTCTTTAATCGGTTGGACGGACCCAACTTCATTATTAACCTGCATAATTGACACTAATATCGTATCTTTGCGAATAGCTTTCTCTATATCCTTAACGGAAACCCTGCCATCCTTATCGACGGGGATCAAGGTAATGTCAAATCCTTCTTGCTCCAGTTGTTCCATCGATTCTCGAACGGCCGGATGTTCAATGCTAGATGTGATTAAATGCTTGCCTTTATTACGACTTCTTCTGGCAGCTCCTTTTATAGCGATATTATTGCCTTCTGTCCCGCCAGAAGTAAAATAAATTTCGGTTGATTTTACTCCCAATAGTTGAGACACTTGCTCCCTTGCCTGAGATAACAGCTTTTCGGCCTTTCCGCCAAAACTGTGCAACGATGACGGGTTGCCAAAGTAATCATAGGAAACGGTTAGATAGGAGTCCAATACCTCTTTATATGGTTTTGTTGTTGCACTATTATCAAAATAAATCATAGGATCACCTTTCTAGAGTTAAACCTCTTTGCCGAAATAAATCTTACCACAAAGAGCGGATTTTAAAAAGAAATGAAAAAAACCGACATTCATCGGTTTTCCACTAATCGGCTATTGACGTTTTAATTTTTTTGAGAGCTTCGGGGTCAATTCCCTCTAAGGTTGCTGCTGCTTGTTCTAGGGCCTCTTGATAATCATATCGTCTAAATGCCTGTTCTGCTTCCAAAAGACCTTTCGCAACAGATGGATATTGTGTGCGATAACGGTTTCCATATTGAATGGCTTTTTCGGCCAAGGTAACATTTTCAATCAGCTCAATGGTGGCATTTACCAGTTTTTCAACGGTTAACTCTGCAATTTCCAAATACTGATTTAATGCCGAAATATTGAGTGGCTTTTCTTCGAGCTGGAGCCAAACATTCTGAATGCTGTCATTTGTATCTTCAACTAAATAACTATAGTCACCTGGTAATCCCGGAACATTGCTTTTAGTGACAAGACGAACAGTTTCTTTCATCTTCTGCGCTAATTCACGCACCTTTTCCCGCGCTTCTAGTTCATCTTTCCGCAATGTCTGCAGCTTAAGCGCAAAGGAGTGCTGCCCATCCCTGATCACATCTAGTTGCTCTTTAATTCCAATCAGCTCTTCACTGATTAAAGATTGAGCTGTATTATTTAGTTTTATTTTTTCATTTAGGATATCATAGCGTTTTTCAATCGTTGCTAGCTCCGTTTGCAAGCTTCTTAGTTCTTCCAAGTCATGATCCGACAAATGATAGGTTGACTGTATATCGTGCACCTCAGCTGCCAAATGTTTATTTTCTTCTTCGGCATCTGATAGAAGATTCCCAGTCAGATTTCCATTTTTAATGATAAAATGCTTGGCATGAACTTCCTTTTCCAATAAATCAAACAATACATCAATTCTCTGTTTAACCTCAGTAATGCCTTCTTCTGCTTCCTTGATGTCTAATTTTTCTATCAAGGCTATATTTTCCGCAACCTTTTCCTCTAGGTTTTTCGTTTCCTTTTCAACGTTAACATGCTCTAAATAGTAATTCTGCTCGTTCATTTCTCGGAAACCCGCCAGCACCTCTGAAATCTGATTAGGCAACAACGACTGGCATTCAATTAAAAACTGAGGAATCACACTCATGTTATACTTAATGTCACCTAATTTACTGTGAATGCTTAGAACCACTTCTCGGGCTTCAAGATAATTGCCCTGTTCCGTTTTTTCCTCATAATCCTGGAATTTTTGAGTGACTTCGTCAAGGGCTTTCTCCAGACCCTTTTCAGCGTTTCCGAAGCTGTGACGGTGAGCCAGCAATGTTTTCTTAGATTCCCGATAAATTTCCTTTAACTCATCGATCTCAAGACGGTTTTTCTCTTCACTGCCAACCAGTTCATGAAGTTCTTCTAATATAGTATTAATTTGGTTTTCTATTCCCTGTAACTGTTCAGATATCTGATTTTGGACTTCCTTCGCCTTTTTAAAGCGATACTTGTCAATGTACTCCTCAGCATCAAACAGCATATCTTCTAAGCTTGGGAGCTTCACAGCAACTACATCATCCCACTGGTTTCGCCAATGCTCGAAAAGTTCCTCAGTTTGCCCGGTCATGTTTAACTGTTTCACTTTCGACATTTCATCGGGAATTGGCCGACTATTTAAATCAATTTTCCAAGACTCTAATCGATCCATTTCCCTAAAATACTTCTTCTTTATAAAAAATCCAAATACAAATAAGGCCAGTAAGAGGATAAAAACCCCAATGACATATTGCATGTTAAAGCCCCCTATTCCCAACAATCATCTATATAATATTTCGAATGGTTCAATTCATTGCCTTTATGATAACATGTAAACGACATTTTTTGACTAGTAATTTCAATTTTTTTGTAAAAGAAAATCAAAAAACCGCGACTTAGTAAAAAAAATGAAGAATAGTTCAATTTTAACCAAAAAAAGGGAATAATCATAATAAAAAGCACTAAACGGTAGAGGAAATTTTTTCCTCATCGTAAGTGCCTGTAGATTATTATATTTTGGAAAATTTTATTTGTATAATACTTCCTTTTTAAAATCAACCTGTCCGCAAAGATTTTTTTCAACCCACTGGTACAGATCCTTCAAATATTTTTGCTCGAAAAATTTCTCGTTTGGAAAAACATATAAAACCTCTCGGAGGTAATGTGTATTTATAAATGGCATCATCAATAGTCCTTTTAATTGGATAATTAAATAAGGAATAGAATGTGGAAGAAACTCATTCCATTCAAAGCCGCGTTCAAAGACCTGCTGAAGATAATACTTTTCCTTTACAGAATATGTCGCCATAATTTCCCTGACCATTTGAGAATCCATCGACATTTCACGATACACAAAGCTGGCCAGTTGACTGTTTTCACAATGAAAATGATGCAAATCAGCAATAATTTTTTTTAAACAAGTCTTGGCCCCTTTTTCAATGGATTGAAAGCCATTTTCAATTTTTTGAATATATTGCTCAAAAAAATACGTATAGCAAAATTCAAGCAACCCTGCTTTATTATCAAAATAGTAGGAAATAGTGGCGCTATTGACCTTGGCTGCCTTGGCAATATCCCTGATAGAAGTCCCATTATATCCTTTTGAATTAAATAAGAGAATAGCCGCCTTTACAATCTCTTCCTTTGAATTTCGCTTCATCAGTTCTCCCCCTTTAGAACGCCAAATTTCCCATTACAAAAGTATTCTTTGCCAGACTGGCGGATTCCTTTATGAAAATATCGACAAAGTCTGCTTATTTTCTTTGATTTCTGATAAAATAGAAGAAAGTTATTAAAGAAAAAAGGTGAAATAGAATGTTTAACGTCGAAACATACAAGGGCGATCGTGAAGAAAACTATCAATTAGTCATTAAGCAACTGCACGCCCTGCTCCTTGGCGAAAAGAATCAGATTGCGAATTTAAGTAATGCTTCCGCCCTTTTAAATCAATTCTTAGATCGGATTAACTGGGTCGGTTTTTATTTAATGGAAGAAAATGAATTAGTTTTGGGGCCGTTTCAGGGACTTCCAGCCTGTGTACGAATCCCGTTAGGCAGAGGAGTTTGCGGGACTGCAGCTTTGAAGCGTGAAACATTCCGTGTTGAAGATGTTCACCAATTTCCTGGTCACATCGCCTGTGACGCCGCTTCACGCTCAGAAATTGTCATTCCTTTAGTGAAAGAAGGACAATTATTAGGGGTCTTAGATATCGATTCGCCTGAAACTAACCGTTTTGACGAACTGGATCAAGAAAAATTGGAAGAATTAGTTGCAGCATTGGTGCAGTATTTATAAGAGAAGGAATGTTTGATGTCTTTCATCTATAGGATGAAGGACATTTTTTGTATTGTTATTTAGCTGTATGTCTTTCATAAGCCGGTTGAAAAACAATTTATCTCTATTTTTGCTTTGATTTGTCTTTCATAAGTCGGTTGAAAGACAATTTATCTCTATTCATGGCGTGATTTGTCTTTCATAAGCCGGTTGAAGAACAATTCATCTCTATTTTTGCTGTGATTTGTCTTTCACGAGCCGGTTGAAAAACATTTTATCTCTATCCTTACTCTAATTTGTCTTTCACGAGCCGGTTGAAAGCCATTTTTCCCAGCTTCTTGCTCTAATTTGTCTCTCATACACCGTTACTTCTTTTTTGGGTACATAGAACCCCTCCATTTTCCCTTTTCCCTCGTGTAGCCGCTTTTTCATGAATGTAGCACCCCTACGTACCAAACTCAACAAAAAACCCCCAAACCAATAAAGGTAAGGGGGTTTCTTTATTAAAATTAACGAGAGTAGAACTCAACGATAAGAGTTTCGTTAATTTCAGCTGGCAATTCTGAACGCTCCGGTAAGCGAGTGAAAGTACCTTCTAATTTGTCAGCATCGAAAGTTAAATAATCAGGAACGAAGTTATTTACTTCGATTGCTTCTTTGATGACATCAAGGTTGCGTGATTTTTCACGAAGGCTGATTGTTTGGCCAGGAGCTACACGATATGATGGAATATCCACGCGAGAACCATTAACTAAAATGTGGCCATGGTTTACTAATTGGCGAGCTGCACGACGAGTGCGAGCAAGGCCTAAACGGTAAACAAGGTTATCAAGGCGAGTTTCAAGAAGAATCATGAAGTTTTCACCATGAACGCCGCTCATTTTACCTGCTTTTACGAATAGATTACGGAATTGACGCTCAGTAACACCGTACATATGACGAAGTTTTTGCTTTTCTTGTAATTGCAATCCGTATTCAGAAAGCTTTTTGCGTTGGTTTGGACCATGTTGTCCAGGAGCGTAAGGACGCTTTTCTAATTCTTTACCAGTGCCGCTTAGAGAAATTCCAAGACGACGAGAAATTTTCCAGGTTGATCCTGTATAACGAGCCATGAGTGACTCCTCCTTGTGTGTTTTTATTTGGGTAAAATAAAAACCGTTATGAAATAACAATAATAGTCATTTTGTTTTCATGCACCATCGCCCTAGCAGCAGAGGGTTACTCGATGCACCATCAAAAGATTCCTTCTTTCGAGGAACAAAATGAGCCTAGTAAGGATTTTCATATAGGCTGCAATATTTTACACAAAGAGTATTATATAATTTTCATCCTGCAAAAGTCAAGTATATTTCTTATTAAATGGGTTATATACCGATTTCTTATCAAATATATAAATTATTCAAAAATAACTTACCAAAACACTCCAATTTTATCTATAATTAGGGTATGATGT